>CAMYNZ010000037.1 GCA_947259865.1 uncultured Desulfobacterales bacterium
CGCTCCGACGGTACCGGCAAACCTTTTTTCCAAAAAAAATTATCCTTGAAACACTTCTGGGGCCTAATTTTACCAATCAGCCTTTCTCTGATTTTAGGCTTCAAAGCCATATGGCTGAACCTTGCCTTTGCGATCATCATCGGATCCATTCTCTTATTCTATAAAAAGCGGATGGGATGTATTACCGGTGACATGCTGGGGGCAATGGTTGAAATTACTGAAGCAGGGCTATTTTTGATGATTTCGATCAGATAATGGACGCTCAAATACACCGACTGCCGATGACGCCTATCGATCAATAATGACAACAGTGGATTTATGTTGTTTTGCTTCCAGGTTGCTGATTTAGCTATGACTGTCTTTCCCGTTTGCGTTGCGCAATCTCTTCTTGAAAAACCCAATTCCGCGGGATCTCTTTGTCCTTCCATTTCTCCTCGAATAGGTAGGTGGAAATCTGGGCTGCAAAGATGTGTTCATATTTAGAAAAGGGGATATAGGCAATAAAAGAAAAAGCAAAAAGAAAGTGGACCGCCCAAACACCCACGTAAAGCGACTTTAACGCTTGTGTTCCGACCAGCGCTTTGATCATCGCACCGCAAACAAAACCAAAGGGGGACCAATCCGCTGAGGGCGGATTTAAAACGGCAATCCGAATGCCTTCAACCATAAACCCGGAAATGACAACCAGAAAAAGAAGCATCAACAGGATCCCGTCCTGTGAGCTTTTTACCATGCGCTCCGGTCGGCCGATATATTTCCGGTAAAGCCCATAAGCGGTGCCAACCAGCAGGATGACTCCGGCAATATCGAGTACCAGCGAAAAAAGAAGCCATAGCCCGCCTTTAAGAAATGGCACCATATAATAATTAAGACTGCGGCCGGCGGTACCCAGAAAAAGGAGGGTAAATCCCCACATAATTCCCATGAGCATCACGCCTCTGATCACGCTCCTGGGAAAAACGCGTTTTGCAAACAGGCAGTCGGATGAGAAAAATTTGATGATGCTCAACCAGACGAGCCCAACAGGACCCATGCCCTTTAACTCTTGATCGGCATCCATCCCCTTGCTCCAGATTCTGATCTTACCCCAGAATCCTAAAACAAATATGATAACCGTCAGACCTGCAAATGCATAGAACGCCTTTATCAGGCCATCGGGAATATTCCAAAATTCGACCGCCATTTGCACCACCTCCAGTTAAACGGGTTTAGCGCCGAATGCAAAATTTTTCTGGCGTCTGAGTATTTTTCGAACCACAAAGGGAACATATCTGCAGTTTTTGCAATCTTCTCCAAAATCATTGGTCCCCGGACACAGCCGGCCACTGCCGTAATTCATGATCAGCTTTCCATCATACGCCTCGAGTTTGTCATAGGGATGGAAAAATGTCATATCCAATATTTCTTTTTCCGGGGGTGTAAAACCTTCGAGGTGTACTTTGCACAGCATGGTCTTTTCTCCCATTTTTACAACAGAGCGGCCAGATATTGAGTGATGTCGTTGACCTTGAGCGGATCATCATAAGCACGCCATTCTTCCACCACGGGGTGGGGGGTGGCATGGGTCCTCGTGGCAAGATTAAGATAGCAAACCGGACAGTTGGTCAGCACGGTATCGGCACCGGTTTTCTTGGCTTCCATAAACAATTCTTTGGCGATATTGGCTGAAATGTCGGGATTGACTGCTCTCTCACCGGCTGAGCCGCCGCAACATCTGCTCAGTTTGCCGTGTCTTTCCATATTGATTAATCTCACTCCCGGCACCGAGTTTAACAGTTGGCGTGGCGGTTCAAGGATCGGCTTTCCCATAAAGGGTCTGGCCATCGCACATGGATCATGATAGGTGACGGTTTCTTCAATGGGTTTGCTGAATTTGAGCTTCCCTTCTTCTACCAGGTCAACCAGAAGTTCCACGGTCGCCATGGTCTCAAAAGGAAGTACATCTCCATAAAAATACGGCCAGAGATACTTCATAATATCAAGACACATGGGGCATGAAACGGCCAGGCGCTTGATGCCTTTATCGCTGAAGGCCTTGACCATATGGTTTGCCAGTTCCGCCATAATGCGCCATTCACCGCTGCCGGCCGCCTGGGGGAAACCGCAGCACCATGATTTATCGGCATCCAGCATGGTAAAGGGCCCGGCAGCATTGAGCAAACGCACCGCGCCCTCGGCCATCTGGGGCGCATCCCACGTGCAGCCGCAGCCTTCATAATAGCCGATCTCGGATTTATCCGCCATTTCGATATCATCCGGAAACCAGATCTTATATTTGTTGGCGAGCTCAAAGGGAAAAGGCGAGCGGAGTTTATGGTAGTTTTGTAAAGGCCCTTTTTCAAGCATCTCGGGGCACCCTACCTCTGACTCCGCGATCTTACGGCGAACACTCCACCACAATTTCTTGGTGTCGATACCGACGGTACAAACCTCACCACAGGTCCCGCAAAGGGCGCATTTCCATAAAGATTCTTTAAAATTCTTCAGCTCTTCTTTGCTTACTTTTTTTGAAGAAAATAATTTGCCTTTCAGCGTATGAGTGATTTCAATATAACCTTTGTAGGCATGTATCCTTGCCGGCGGCGATATATTGGGGTCGTCGGTAACATCCTGGACCGGGCACCAGGCCAGACATTCATTACAGCGGGTGCATGCGTCCAGTTCAATGAGCTCCTTTTTGGTGAGCCCCTCCATAAAATCAAAAGATTTTTCTGCCATTGAATTTTTCCTTCCTTAGTAAAGCGCCAGCAAACTGCTTTTTTATGTCGCCTACCACGATGTAGTATGCCTGTCAACGAAAAGCTAAATTCGTAATTGACATGCTTTATTTTTTGGTATACCACATAGTGGTATATATTATAATGGAAATACTTCTACGATAATTTTTCCGTTGAAGTCTATACTACGACGTGGTATATACGCACCCCAAAAACCCAAAAACCGCTAAAGCCAGCAGGCTGGTATGACGCTGTCAATCGTGATCATCTATTTATCTGTGTGCATGCTATTGGGATTTGCCGGCAAGTTTCGCACCAGGAGCTCAGAAGATTATGCGCTTGCCGGAAGAAAGATGCCGGCGTGGATGGCAACACTCAGTATTGCCGCCACCCTGGTCGGGTCGGGGGTCACCGTGGGCGTCGGGGAACTTGGTTATTCTGTCGGGATCTCAGGTGTTTTATATCCCACCATTCTGGGGATCTGTTTGTTTTTCAGCATGTGGCTCGCTGCGGCTCGCTTCCGAAAATCTTTAAAATATACCATTCCTGAAATGCTTGAGGACTACTATGGTCCGAGTGCCAGAATTATAGTCGCCATCATCGGAATAATTATTTTTATCCCGCCAACTGCAGCTCAATTCTTGGTCGCGGGAATGATTTTGTCGACCCTGACAGGAATCTCGCAAGGGCTCGCCATTAGCATTGCCGCATTTGTCATTATTGCGTATGTGATGATCGGGGGGATGTGGGCAATTGGCTATACCGATGCCTTCCAAATGCTCTTCATTTATCTCGGCCTCACCTTGTTGGCGATCTTTTCCGTTATAAAATTTGGCGGTTATGGAGAGATACTGGCTCAGCTTCCGGCAGGTCATAGCTCATGGTCTGCCATAGGACCTATTCGTTTAACCGCATATTTAGGCGTGTTATTGATGTTCGGCTTTATAAGTCAGGCGTGGGTCCAAAAGTCCGCAGCTGTCGAAACCCCCGCCAAAGCAAAATGGTCAGGACTCATCGCCGGACTCCTTATCTTCCCTATCGGCTTTTTAGCGGTGTTTGCCGGTTTGATAGCCCGGATCACTCTTCCGGAAATCAACCCCACAATGGCAGTTCCGAAAGTCATGCTCGCTGTATTTCCGCCAGTGATTGGGGGCATATTCCTGGCAGCGGTGATCGCAGCCTGCATGTCTTGCGCCGATTCCTGGATCCATTCTTCGGCAACTGTATTTGTCAGAGATATATATCAACGCTGCATCAACCCTGGGGCTGCTGACCAGAGGGTATTCGCTTATTCTGTGCTTGTTTGTCTTTTGTATGGCGTTTTTGCCTGGTTACTTGCATTGATGGCCCGGCAGGAAATTATCATGCTCGTCTTGCTTTTCATTGCCCCCGGGGCCCTTTTCATTGGACCTCTGTTGGCCGCCTGGTTTTCACCGCGCAAACTGAAAAAGGGAATCGGTTCTGCAATTATCCTCATGGTAGCAATAATAGGTATTCTTTTAAGCCTTAAGAGACCTTTCCCATGGGGTGTGCACCCGGCCTTTTCCACAACGATAATAGCTTACGTCCTCACCGCCCTTGGTTTGTTGCTGCCCTGGACTTCTTATCAATCCCAACTGCCAAGACAAATTAGCAAGTCTGCATCCACCGTTTCATAAAATAACAACATGTTGATAAATTTGTAATCAAAAAAGGGATCCGAAAGGAGGAATTATGACACCAAAAGAGATTGTGCTTAGCGCTTTTGAAGGCGGAAAGCCCGAGAGGGTTCCGGTAACCCTTTTCGGTGGTGGCATGTGGAGCATTCATAACTGGGGATCATCCTTTGAAGCGCTCTCAACAGATGCGGACAAAATGACTCAGATGCTGATTGACAGCAGTGAAAAGCTTCAATGCGACATTGTATATCCAGGCTCAGGGTATAACAATTTTCACACAGCCGCGCTTGGCGGCAAGATTAAGTTTCGTGAGGTGGGCGCACCGGATCTTGAGGATCCGATAATCAGTTCGGAAGAAGACCTGGCAAAGCTCAATATAGAAGACATCGACAGGGATGAAACCATTAACACCGTAAAAGAGGCATTGAGAAGGACCAAGGAGAGAATCGGGGATAAATATGTCGTTACCATGACGGCCTGGGGTCCCTTTACGAATGCGGCCCGGCTTTTTGGAGAAGAAGTCATGATGAAAGCAACATATAAAAACCCTGACCTGGTTGAAAAAATTCTCGGTTTTGCCACCGAACTGCTCGTTCACCTCTACGAACCGATTGTCAATGATGGAACCCTGGAGGTCATCAGTCTGGCGGATCCGACCGCATCAGGGGATCTGGTATCCAAAAAACAATTTGAACGCTTTGTCGTGCCCTCTTTAAAGAAGTTCACGGACTGGGCCAAATCAAAGAATGTCCATACGCTCTTACATATTTGCGGTGATACCACTGACCGCATTGAACTGTTCCCTGAAACAGGGGCAAGTTGCATCAGTGTCGATCATAAAACAGATATCGCCAGGACAAAAGAGCTGCTGTACGGCAAGATGTGTTTTGCCGGGAATGTCAATCCTGTCCAGGTCATGCTTCAGGGCAGTGTTGAACTCGTAGAAAGCACCTGCAAACAGATTGTGGAGGCCGCCGGCACGGATGGGGCTTTTGCCCTGATGCCGGGCTGCGATATACCACCCGATGTTCCTTATGAGAACATTACGAAATTCATACAGGTGGCCCAGGAGTGCAAACTGTGATCTGTCAAATCCCACCCGGAAAGGAGGTGAAAGAAGTTTACCCCTAACCTTAATTAGGGAGGTAAAATGGGAAATCTTGAAACCCTTCAATCATTTCTGGCTATGGGGCCGGAAAGCAAAGGAAAGGAGAGAATCATGGCTGAAAATCTAACTGCGGAACAAGCTGATAAATATATGGAAGAAAAAATGCTCTTTACCCCCAGAATGTTCAAGGTGATTAACCAGCTGGCCCCTCAGGCGGGTAAAACCTTCGCCGATTTCTACGAATCGATCTGGGCGGATGGACACCTGCCACGGAAAATTAAGGAATTGATTTTTATGGCCGGCGGAGTTGCCTACATGTCACCCAGGTGCATCATTCATGTTGTACCGGCTGTAAAGGCCGGCGCAACAGTCGGGGAGGTATTTGAGGCCGCTGCGGTGGGCATGATGCTGGCCGGCTTCGTACCGAACGGTAACGGCATCCCCTATGCGTTCGAGTATGCCGCCAAGTGTGTTGAAATTGCCCAGAAAATGGAAGCAGGCGAAGACTGGGAATACCTGAAACCGCCGAAGTTTGACCATGGCGTTTTTTAGGGCCGGATCGTTGCAGTACTGATGAAACAGGTATGCGCCGATTGTTCTTAAGGCCCATTCATCGGCTGAGAAAGACCGTTAGGTGCAGGCCCTGTGGCCTGCACCCAGGTTTATCTTTAACCACCCATTTTAGATCTCACGGTGGGCTGATCAATTAATATTTAAAGGAAAGGTGCACCATGTCAACCACCAGGGTTCTTAATTTAGAAGAATCAAAGGCAAAGGATCCGGAAAAGCATTTTATTGTTTTATGTACCTCAGGATTCGAAAGACCTGCCAGCGCCCGTTCGGCTTTGATGTTTGCCACCCTGGCGGCCGCCGCTAATCTTAAAACGATACTTTTTTGCGTCCAGAATGCGGTTGATATCATGGTGAAAGGCAGTATCGAAAAAAATGAAACACCTGCGCCCGGCGTGCCCACTCTTGCTCAGAGGCTTCAAGAAGCATTGGAGATGGGCGTTGAGATTCAGTGCTGCACTCAGACAATGGCCAACAAAAACATAACAGCAGCTGATTTGCTTCCTGAGGTAAAAGCAGCGGGGGCGATGAACTTAATCGTTCTGGCTACCGAGGCACATGCAACGCTCAGTTTTTAGAATCGTTGACGGAAACTTCGGGCTTTGGGTATAAATATCGTTTAAACGCCTAACAAATAGATTCAGCTGTTGTCATCTCCAAACAGATATCTGAAATCTGAAGTGTCATCCAGGGATGATGCGTGAAACTAGCGCTGACCGGAAGATTTTCCGCATGAAATCTAAGGTAGCGACGAACATATTGCGGAGTGTTAAACAATGACAAGAAAAGAACCCCCTGCGCCGGATAACATGGGTGCCAGGGTCTACACCTCAGAGTTGTTGGAACGACAGTGGCTTTCGAAGAAAGCCTTTGAAGTCGAACTGACCAAACCCTCTTTATTTGAATTTTCACCGGGTCAATGCATATGTTTTATCTACGAAACGATACATAGATACTACTCATTGATCTGCAAACCTGCGGATTCAACGCTTAGAATTTGTGTGCACAGCGTGGAAAATGGGGTTTTCTCTCCCCTGCTGGCGACCGCAAAAATGGGCACCCGTTTTAACTTCAGCGGTCCGCATGGCTATTTTATATTCCGACCTTCGAAACGAACACCGGTCTTTGCTGCTACCGGGACCGGAATCGCACCTTTTTTATCAATGGGACGTTCCGGCGCAGACGGGTTCACCGTACTTCACGAAGTCGAAAACCCTGAGGAACTCTACTACGCGTCCTCCTTTCGTCGTTTTGCAAAACGATATGTCCCTTGCATTTTGGAGGTTCCACCTGGATCCGCAGAACCGGCCGATATCTATTCAGGGAATGCCGCCAACTACCTTTCGGAGCATTTACCGCCAAATCACTACGACTTCTATCTGTGTGGCCATGAAAAAATGATACGAGAGGTCACGCTGCTGGTCGATGAGCAGTTTCCGGGATCCTTGATCTTCAGGGAAGTTTATTATTAATCAGGCACGGCTTTTATATAAGCGGAGGCTAACATGTTTACATTTGCAACGGAGCAAATAGTTTGTGAAGTGGGAGGGGTGAAGTTTGGCGGGCAACCCGGAAAATACCCGACGGCGGTCTGTTCATCCATTTTCCAGAAGGGCGACAGGGTTTTTAAGGGAAAGCGCAAAGAAGGCTTTGACGAGAAGCGGGCCGAAGAGCTGCTCAAGACCCAGGAAAAACTCTCGCAAGAGACAGGTGTTCCGGGAATGGCGGACATTGTAGCCAACACAGGACAGGAATTCAAAGTTTTCATTGATTTCCTGACATCGGTGAGCGAAATGCCATTTTGTATCGATGCCTGGGTGTTAAAACCCAAACTGGAGGGCGCGGCCCACTGTGCTGACAAAGGGCTGCTGGATCGCATGTTTTATAACAGCCTGACCGTCTGGGAAAAGGACATCGAAACAGAGATTCGGGAAATTTCACAACTGGGTGTGAAGCATGTTTTGCTGGTCGCCTTTGATCAGGAGGATCAGATGCCCAGCGGCCGCATAACCGGTACCCAGAGGCTCCTGGATGCCATTGAAAAAGTGGGGGCGGAGTTTGAAAGTATTTTGATAGACACGTCGGTTATGAACGGTCCCGCGACGGCCTTGTGTGGAATCGCAAATCGTATGGTAAAAGAGAAATGGGGATTTCCGGCTGCCAGTGCGCCCAGTAACGGTTCTTATATGTGGACGCAGGCTAGAGAACTCTGGGGCTTTAAGGGATGGTCTGCGGCGGATGCGGCCCTGGAAGCGCTTTCTTCATTTTTTTACCACGACATGGTCTTCTCCGGGCCGATGGCCGGTGCAACGCGGATCTTTCCTGCGGTCGCCATGGCCGATGCTTTTCTGGCCACATCGGTCTTTGCCGAGACAAAACAATTACCCCAAGAACCCACTCACCCCCTTTACAAACTGTTTCCTGATTTTGTAGATCAGCTTAAAACGTTACAATAGTTAGCGCGCAGTTGATGCCCAAACCAATCGTTCAGAAAGGAGCATTATATGTCTGAATTAACCCCCAAAGAGAGAGTGATGCGGCTTTTTCATCGTGAACCCATCGATACGATGCCATGTTTCAGCGGTATGGGCATGGTCGCCATTCAGGCCATAAAGGAGATGGGTATCCGATTTGCAGAGGTTCATACGTCGGCCGAAAACCTGGCGCGTTCAGCTATGGTGACAGCGGAGATGTTCGGTTTCGATGCCGTGGTCATTCCCTATGATATGTGCACCGTACCCGAGGCTTTGGGCCGGGGCGTCAGTCTCTACGACGGCTCGGAAGATATTCTTTACCCAACTGTGCCGACGAAGTGGGGCCGTCTCGATGAGGTAGAAATACCCGAGGATTTTCTCAGTAAAGGCCGCATGCCGCTGGTTGACGAGGCTTTCGAAATTTTGAAGTCTCGCCTGGACGGCCATCTTGCCATCGGAGGCTGGGTGTTGGGCCCTTTCACCATGGCAGGTCAAGTTATTGAATTGGATCTTTTACTTAAGGGCGTACGTAAGGATAAAGAAAGAGTCGAGGCCTTTCTTTCGAAAATGACCGATCTGGTCATCAACGTGGCCCGGCATTATCAAAGCGTCGGTGTGGACTATATGAACGTTCGGGAAATGGGCTCCGGATCCGATCTGCTTTCTCCCAAAGTATGGAAAACGCTGATTCAGCCGAATCTTGTAAGGGTTTTCGAGGCGCTGGAAATCCCAACCGTCAATCATATCTGCGGATCTACTGATCTGATCGTTGAGATGATGAATGAATGCGGGGCCGATGCCTTGAGCGTCGATCAAAAAAACAATGTGGTTGAATCCCGCAAAAAACTGGGCAATGATGTATTGTTGTTGGGAAATTTTGATCCGTACGGCACGCTGGTGACCGGTGATGTTGCCGACGTCGAACCGGCGATCAAAAAATGCATCGATGACGGTGTCGACGCGGTTTGGCCGGGTTGTGACCTCTGGCCGGATATGAAAAAGGAAAATGTTGAGGCGTATGTACAAACTGTACGAAAACACGGCACACAAGCTTCTCCAGCTGTGGGACGACTTTAAAGCAAATGCTTAACGATCACCTGATAAAAAACGTACCCGATCCTTTGATTGGGAAGGAGGCCTAAAGATGGAAGATGCTAGAAAAGAAGAGATCCTAAAAAAGCTGGCTGAGGCGGTTGTAGAATTTGAGGAAGATATGGCCAAGGAGTGGGCTCAAATCGCACTGGATGAGGGCATGGATGCCTTTGAGGCCATCATGGATGGTCTGGCTGCGGGCATGGAAACCGTCGGAGATCTCTACGATCAACAGGAGTATTTTGTTCCGGAACTGTTGATGTCTGCCGACGCCCTGTACGCGGGCTTGGACATTCTCAAACCGCATATTAAACAGGACGAGATAAAGAAAATGGGGCAGGTTGTCATCGGCACGGTACAGGGAGATGTGCATGATATCGGGAAGAATATCATCAAGCTCATGTTTGACGTTGGCGGTTTTGAAGTTCATGATTTGGGACGGGATGTCCCCCTCGAAAAATTTGTCGAAGAACAGCTTAAAACCGATGCCGAAATTGTGGCCATGTCGGCAATGATGACCACCACCATGGTCGGCATGAAAAAGGTAATCGAGATGATCAAGGCCAAGAATCCAAACGTGGCCATTATGCTGGGTGGGGCCCCTGTGACAAAGGATACGGCCGACCTCTGGGGTGCAGACGGATATGCCGAGTCCGCCGGCAACGCCGTGCAGGAGGCCATAAAAATGATCGGCCAGCTCAGAAAATTGCAGGAGCAGGATTAGCAGACCGGGCAGAATAACGCTGAAAAGGTGGAAACAGAGCTGAGACAGGAGGAAAATCGCCAATGGATGAAAAAATGGCCAAGGTAATCTTTCAGCCCTCAGGTCGCAGAGGTCTGGTCCCAAAAGGTGTCTCCGTAATCGAGGCCTCGCGGCTGCTGGGGGCGGACATCGAGGCTTTGTGTGGTGAAAAAAGAGTCTGCGGCAAGTGCAAGGTCCGAATCGAGGAAGGGTTTTTCGAGAAATATAACATCGATTCCAAAAAGTCGCATGTAAGCCCCTGGCAGCAAGAGGAAGAAGAAAAGTTCATCAACACCGCAGACAAGGAGGCGGGTTACCGCCTGGGTTGCGTCACTAAAATAGAAGGGGACCTTCTCGTTTTTGTGCCCGAGGAATCCCGTGCCGGCAAACAGGTTGTCAGCAAAGCTGCACGAGACATTCATATCGAACATAATCCGGCCGTGAAATTGTACACGATTGCGGTGGATAAACCGTCATTTGAAGACCCCACCGGGGATTTAGAACGCATTTGTAAGCAGCTCAAAGAGCAGTACGACCTTGAAAATCTGAAAATTGATCTACAGGCACTGCGCCAGGTACCATCGGCGCTGCGCAAAGGGGATTGGAAAGTCACGGTCAGTGTCTGGATGGATCAGGAAATCATCCGCGTGCGACCGGACAAATTCGAAGCCAGTTATGGTCTGGCGGTGGATATCGGAACCACCACGGTGGCGGCTTATTTTTGCGATCTCTCAACGATGGAAGTCCTCGACACGGTATCGATGATGAACCCGCAATGCAAGTACGGTGAAGATGTGATGAGCCGCATCACCTATCATATGATGAACGCTGACGGGCTTGAAAAGATGAGCACTGATATCGTGGAAGGGCTCAACCAGCTCATCGACCAGGCGATTCAGTCAACCCATCCACCCCGAAAAAAGGTGAAAAAGAAAAAAGGCGACCAAAGCCCGGACGAATGGGTGGAAGCACCGCAAGAAGGAAAAACATACCGGCGGCTTTCCCGGGATGACATCGAAGACATTACCATTGGATGCAATACGGCAATGCATCACATCCTTCTGCAGCTAGACCCGGAACATGTGGCGCTGGCGCCTTTCCCACCCGTGATCCATCACAGCCTGGATATCAAGGCCCGGGATTTAGGTCTCAATATCAACCCGTCTTCGTATGTTTTTATTCTGCCCAATGAAGCCGGGTTCGTGGGTGCGGATAACGTGGGCGTGCTGATCGCAGAAGCGCCGTACCAAAAAGATGAAGTCCAGCTCATTATTGACATCGGAACCAATGGCGAATTGGTGCTGGGCAACAAGGATAAATTGATATCTTCTTCCTGTGCGACCGGCCCGGCCTTCGAAGGTGCCCAATTGGCCTTCGGCATGCGAGCAGCACCGGGCGCGATTGAGCGCATCCAAATTGATCCGCAAACACACGAGGTCGATTACAAGGTCATTGGCAGGGATGCCTGGCGGAAATATTCCGAGCCGAAGGAGATGAAAGCCAAGGGTATCTGCGGGTCGGGAATCCTGGATGTGCTGGCCGAACTGTACAAAGCTGGCGTTATCACCAAAAGCGGTGTATTCAATAAAAAAGGCCAGAAATCCGACCGCTTCCGCAAAAATCCGGAAACCAAACTTTCAGAATTCGTCCTCGCCTGGGCGGAAGAGACCAGTATCGGCAAAGACATTGTGATTACCCAGAAAGATGTGCGCCAGATTCAACTGGCCAAAGGGGCTCTCTACGCAGGGTGTAAGCTGATGATCCGACGGATGCAGGTGGATAAACTGGACAACGTAAAGATTGCCGGCGCATTCGGGACCCACGTCGACCGCGAAAAAGCCCTGATTATGGGTCTTTTCCCGGACTGTGATATTGAAAAGATTGTATCGATAGGCAATGCGGCCGGAGACGGATGTAGAGCGGCACTTTTGAACCGCGCTAAACGCGCAGAAGCCAACTGGGTATCCCGCAATGTGGAATATATCGAACTTACAATAGAACCCGACTTTGAACGAGAGTTCATGGAAGCCATGCAGTTACCCCACATGACCGATGCGTTCCCTCATCTGGAAGGGATCGTACCCGAAGATATTTTACATCAAAAATAAACCGCTTAAATTCTTTATCAAGTTAATCAATCCAAACAGCCTGCTTGAATCGGTCAGTTGATTTTTAATATTCAATTCCCTTGCGGGCGCGGGCACCACGGTAATACGGGTGCTTTATCTGGACGAACTCGGTAACATAATCCGCCAGTTCGCTAAACTCCGCCGTCGTATCAATGCCGGTCAGTACCAGCTCAATTTTATTACGGCATCTTTTGATGAGGTCCAGAATCTGTTCTTTTTTTAGAAGATCGAAAATAACGGTGCTTAGAATTTCATCACATACGAGCAGATGGGGTTTGCGATCAATCGCCTCCAATGCAAATTGCAACGCCTTGGCAGCATGTTCGTAGTGAACCGTTTCGGGACCATGGGACATGATAAAAGGATGCTTACCCGGACACCGGTAAGCAATATTCGGGATTTTTTTAAAAATGGTCACTTCCGAGGAAGTCCCGGATTTCATAAATTGAACAAAATCTATCTGGCGGTTATCCCCTGCGGCTCTTACGGATAGGCCAATTGCCCGGGTGGTCTTACCGACTCCCTTTCCATAGTAAATGTGAATCAGACCGAGGCCTTTGTCCTCGATTAAACCGGATCGTTTTTGGGTATAATAGATAGGGTCTGCCTCCCTTCTTTAGGGGTTGTCAAAAAACGTGCGGCATTCAAGCGTTTTTTTCTACAACCCCTTATGCCGCCATTCCGTCATTTTGAACAATATAATGGAAAGCGGCGAAATGTCGCAAAATGCATATAGAGGATTCATCCACCTGTCAACCGCTATCTTTGGGTTTTGCCTGCAAATTAGGCATCCTATTAATAACCATAAAGAGACCTCAAGGTTCCATAGGCAAGGGGTTGTTCGCTTGACACCATCCGCTGAAATCCGGTATCTTTAAGTTAAACGAATCTGGGTTTCATCAAGGGCTTACAAAGCGAAAACCCAGTAGCTGTGATAAAAAAAAGGAAATGAAATGGGAGGAAAAGTACACGTTTATACCGGTGATGGAAAAGGGAAAACAACCGCAGCATTGGGGCTATCCATAAGGGCCGCAGGTGCCGGGCTGCGGGTTTTCATCGCCCAATTCATCAAGGCAGACGAATACAGTGAGATAAAAGCACTGCAAAGATTTTCAGACCTGATCACGGTTGAACAGTTTGGTTTGGGAGGCTTTATCGGGGGGACCCCGACTCCGGGGGATATTGAGGCCGCCCGCAAAGGGATCAAAAAGGTAAAGGATATTATTTCCTCAGGTAAGTATGATGTGGTCGTATTGGATGAAGCCAACATTGCGGTAAAGTACGGGCTTTTTTCAGACCAGGACCTTCTTGATATAATGGATGCAAGATCAAAAGATTTAGAAATTGTCATTACAGGAAGGGGGGCATCTCCGCGAATTATCGACAAAGCCGATCTGGTTACAGAGATGAAAGCTGTAAAACATTATTTCCAAAAAGGAGTGGAAGCCAGATCAGGGATAGAGAAATAGAAGTATTTCATAGACCCGCCAGGTTTTTGTTTTCTTAAGAACATGCATGTTTCTTCTCAAAAAAACACGAAGGCCGCCATTGTGCTTTTGTCCGGGTTTTTAGGATCCGGCAAGACCACACTTTTAAAGCGCATCCTTTCCTGGGAGACCCGCTTATCAGAGACGGTGGTGATTGTGAATGAGTTTGGAAAGGTGGGAATCGACGGAGCGCTTCTTAAAGAAACCGGATCTGATGTGGTCGAGCTGGCCAGTGGCTGCATTTGCTGTACGCTTCAGGTTGATTTAAAACAGACCCTGGTGAGGGTCCGGGAGCGTTTTAAGCCGCGTCAAATCCTTATCGAAGCCTCCGGCATCGCCGATCCGGCAACCATTGCTGCTGTGCTCCATCACCCGGATTTCCATGCGCATCTGAAACTCAAAAAGATAATTACCGTATTGGATTCGGAATGTTGGAAAGCGCGTGAGGCCTTTGGGACAGTGTTTTATAACCAGCTCAAGCGGGCTGATTTGATCCTTTTAAATAAAATTGATCTTTTGAATAAAGACGAGATTCGTCGGTTTTTAAAAGAGCTTCACGATACCGTGCCTGACTGCCGGGTGGTGCCCACACTTCATTGCCGTGTTGATTACGAAACCGTCTGGGCGGATCCATACCGCCAGGCTTCAGAGTTGAAATTGGCGGATTTTACGGACTTAAATGGTTTGGATCTCCGCGCACGGCAAAGGCGCCATTACCGGCACGAAAATGGGTCCAAGAAAAACCACCCAAATGCTGAACAAATTACGGATGCCGATAATTACACGGCCTTTTCTTTTCAGGAATCCCGCGCCCTAGATGAAAATTGCTTTAGGCGCTTCATCCAGGATTTACCCTGGGAATTGTTTCGACTGAAAGGACCGGTTCGCTTTCAGGATCGCACCGCGCTGATCAACTGTGTGGGAGGCCGATGCGGCTGGGAAAGATGGTGGGGCACCCCAGAAACTCGCCTAACGTTTATCGGATGGAGCGTTAATGCTGAGGAAACCATCAAACGCCTCAAAGATTGTATCATCGGAACTTAGCCCGGATCTGACCGAGGGTGGAAAACCAAAAGAGATCTGATCTAAAGACGATCGCACCCAGTATTTTATATGGGTCAGCTAACATTATTTTTTAGTTTAGCACATAATGATGCGGTTCCGGGTGAATCTCTTCGACAAACCGGAATTCAAAAATGTCTTCGATATCAAGCGCCCGTCTGATATATCCCAATCGGTGCAAGGCTTTGACAAATTCCATCGTCGATTTAACGTATCCGTCAGAAAGCGCGATGCAATACTTCGGGGATATTTTCAGGACTGCTTTTAT
>CAMYNZ010000038.1 GCA_947259865.1 uncultured Desulfobacterales bacterium
CATCAGTTGCGCCGCTCCACAATGCTGAGGCCATGCTTACCAATACCACCAAACACTGTTGTGTCGGACCCGGAGACGGTTATTTGTTGAAAAAACTGGTCAGAATGGCAGCAGCAGTTGTAGGCGGGTTAAAAAACCTTAAAGATCGTCCTATATTGTCATTTACCACCTGTCCAGTCAGCCCGCTACAGTTGATCAAAGAATGCTGCGAAATTATCATGACGTCTGCCCGATGCGGATCGATCGTTAATATATTGTCCATGGCCATGGCGGGGGGCACGTCACCTGTCAGCCTTGCCGGTACACTGGTTACGCATAATGCGGAAGTATTAGGAGGAATTACATTAAACCAGCTGGTCGCCAAGGGTGCACCGGTAATTTACGGCAGCTCGACAACAGCGATGGATTTAAAACTCGGGACCGCTTCGGTGGGCACCCCTGAATGTGCAATTATAAGTGGTGCCGTGGCTCGACTGGCGCGTTACTATGCCTTGCCGAGTTATGTTGCCGGTGGATAGAGCGATGGCAAAATATCTGATACGCAAATGGGCCACGAAAAAACGCTCACCGGACTTATTGCAGCCTTGGCAGGTGCCAACCTGATATATGGTCCCGGAATGCTCGAGAGCGGGATTACTTTTGATTTTGCCCAGCTCGTGTTGGATAATGAAATTGTCAGAATGATCAAACATACGCTAAAGGGTTTTCCCGTTAATGATGAAACCCTGGCAGTAGATGTTATTAAAGAGGTCGGTCCCGCAAAGGATTTCCTTGCCCACAATCATACTTTTAGACACATGCGAACCCAATCGCAACCTGAACTGATAGATCGAAGAGGATGGGAAGACTGGATGGCCGCCGGTGGTCATGACATCTACGAAAGGGCTGTGGAAAAAGCCAAAAGTATTTTGAAAAATCACAATCCCCAGCCACCTCCGAAAGATGTTTGCACCGAAATTCGATCGATTATCAAGGAAACGGAAGACGAGCGCGGTGCTTATAGCAAGTGAGCAACAGAGAAATCGGGTTTAGGTTTAGAAACTTTACCCGTTGGGGCTTTTTTATATATATCCCAAATCTTAGAAATCAAATTCAAACTCGATGCGGCTGGAGGTTACTATGGCGTACGATCCTGACAAGGACAAGGTTTTAAAAAAGTGGCATTGCGAAGAGACCGGCTTGATCGTGTCTATAAATCGATACGGCGATGGTGTACCCAAAGTTCAGATCGGTCCCAGGATTTTAAAAAAACAGGATGGCAGCCCGCGGGCACCGGTAAAAGCGGGACGCTTGAGCATGGAAGACCTGATATGGTTTTACGATATTGTTGATGACGTCAAGGATGAGCTCGCTAAATTGGCCAGGCCTGAATAAAATTAAAGACAAAGGTTCAGGGTTCAAGGTTATTAAGGCATAAACCACAGTTCCTTGCTGCCGGCCACTGGGCAGTTGCAACATTCACCCCATGGGAGAAGCGTCAAGCGTCGCTGAATTCTCCACAACTCCTTGAGATTTGAAAGATTGGCATTACTCAACCTTGAACCCTGAACCTTGAACCTTGAACCCCGGATCCTGAACCCTGAACCTCGAACCCTGAACCTTGAATCTTTATATAAAATGAGCCAACAACACGATCAAGGATCCAATCGTCGGGATTGGGATGACGCCATCGTCAAGCCGGCAAGCCTGTTTGAATCATTAAGGCTGAAGCCCTGGGCAGCGATGCTAAGTACCCGAAGCGACCTTGGTTCGCTTTGCGAATTGATGGGCTTCAGCAAGGACAGGTTTAATCCGCTGTTTATCAGCAGAATTTATGCTGCCGCCCATGACGGTATCTGGGATATGTCATTGGCGGGCCCCCTCGTCGGAGCGCCATATGCCGTCATGATCCTTGAAAGCCTTGTTGCCGGCGGTGTCCGCAAGGTTATTTATTTCGGCTGGTGCGGCGCAATATCTCCAGAGATCGGCATTGGAGATATTCTTGTGCCGACATCGGCAGTTATTGACGAGGGTACCTCCAGGCATTATTTGAATAATAACAATTTTACATCCCGACCATCAGAATCGCTCGTCAAAATGATAACAGCGACGCTCAAACAAAAAGGGCTTTCTTATCATAAAGGGCCCATATGGTCCACAGACGCCATTTTCAGAGAAACCAAAGATAAAGTCCGAAATTATCAGGCCCAAAAAGTATTGGCGGTTGAGATGGAAACATCGGCACTTTTTACAGTGGGAAACTATCGCCAAATAGATCTGGCCGCCATTCTTGTGGTTTCGGACGAACTCTCCAGTTTGAAATGGCGGGCAGGGTTTAAAAATAAACGCTTTAAACAGGGGCGTGCGTCGGTTTGCGAGGTGATAAAACATTCATGTCCGCAAGAATAAAACCGGAGATAGTGAGCCGGGTCCAACAATTAAGGCAGTCTCTTCACCGTCATAACCATCGATATTATGTTTTGGATGACCCCGAAATTTCGGATGCCGAGTACGATGAAATGATGCGTGAGCTTGTCGGACTTGAGGCTGATTGGCCGGAACTGGCCAGTCCCGATTCTCCCTCTGTCAGAGTTGGTGCGCCGCCGCTGTCCAAATTCGAAACAACTCCCCACTTCGTCCCCATGCTGAGTCTTGACAATGGATTTCACGATTCCGAAATCATAGATTTTGATCGTCGTGTCAAAAAGTTCCTCAGCGGGCAATCAAAAATTCTATATACGGCCGAGCCCAAACTTGATGGGCTCGCCGTTGAGCTCATTTACGAGGATGGCCGACTGGTGATGGCCTCCACTCGCGGCGACGGCTTCAACGGAGAAGTAATTACCGCAAATGTCAGAACCATAAAGACCGTACCCCTCATTCTTCAAAATATTCAGGATCAAAAAGTTCCCTCACTTCTTGAGATTAGAGGCGAAGTTTTCATGGGACACGCGGGTTTTAGTCAGTTGAACACCGAACGGCTTGCGCAAAATTTGGCACCCTTTGCCAATCCTCGAAACGCTGCGGCGGGTTCATTACGTCAACTTGACTCCAGTATTACCGCGCAGCGCCCGCTCGAGATTTTTTCTTACGGGATCGGTAGAACAACCGATCTGGATTTAAATTCACACTGGGAGGTTCTTCAGGTGCTGCGGGATCTGGGGTTTAGAATAAATCCGCATATACAGGCAAAAATTGAAATCGAACAGGTTTTAGAATACTACCGGGAATTAAGGGGTCAGCGATTCCAGTTGCCTTATGAAATTGATGGGATGGTGGTCAAAGTAGATGATTTATCATTGCAAAACAGGCTCGGTGCTACAAGCAGAAGCCCCCGCTGGGCCATTGCATATAAATTTCAAGCAGTCCAGGCCACCACGGAAATACGCGATATTGAAGTTCAGGTCGGGCGTACCGGAACCTTAACACCGGTCGCCTGTCTGAAGCCGGTTAAGGTCGGCGGTGTAATGGTCGGCCGCGCCACCCTTCACAATGAAGATGAAGTCAGAAAAAAAGATATTCGCATAGGCGATACGGTACTCGTCCAGCGAGCCGGTGACGTGATCCCCGAGGTCATTAAAGTTATTGAACGAAACAGAAAAGGAGATGAAATAGTTTTCCAGATGCCGCAAAATTGTCCGGTCTGCGGTTCGACGGTTGTTCGGCCGGCAGGTGAAGCGGCAATACGGTGCATCAATGCCAATTGTCCGGCCCAGGTCAAAGAACGGATAAAACATTTTGCCTCCAAAGGAGCGTTTGATATCGATGGTTTGGGTGCTAAGCTGGTCGATCAATTGGTGGAAAAAAAACTGTTAACCTCATACGCTGATATTTTCTGTCTGGATAAGAAAAAACTTGAAGGGCTGGACCGTATGGGCCCCAAATCTGCAGAAAACATTATTGCGGCCATTGAATACAGCAAGAAAATCAATTTTAATCGTTTTTTATTTGCACTGGGGATCCGCTATGTTGGCGAACATATGGCCAAAATTTTGGCCCTTAATTTTGAAAATTTATCGCAGCTGATGAAAGCATCGCGGAAAGCGCTTGAATCGATAGACGGCATTGGTCCGGTTGCAGCTGAAAGTGTTGATAGTTTTTTCGATCAAGTCGAAAATCGAAATACCGTCAGTCACCTCCAGCGCAGTGGCATTCGAATTGTACAAGCATCCCCCAAATCCTCACAGGTACTGAAAGGAAAAGTTTTTGTGTTGACCGGGACGCTGGCGGGCATGACCCGAAGACAGGCCAAAGAAATGATAGAGAAAGCCGGCGGAAAGATCAGCAGTTCCGTGAGCCGCAATACGGATTATCTGGTAATGGGTGAATCTGCGGGGTCCAAGCTGCGTCGGGCCAAAGATCTGGGCATTGCGATTGTGGATGAATCCGCATTTAAAGAACTCCTTGGCTGATCCTGCACTCGGCTTCCCAGGGGTTTTGGAACCACTCCTATTGTTATGTTCCACATATAAATACCGATAAGGCGAGGCGAGGGGGAAAAATGGAAGACGAAGTGAGAGCTCACGTAATTATCACTGGTAGAGTTCAAGGCGTATTTTTCCGGTTGGAAACCCAGCGAGCCGCCGGAATATACAAGGTGTCCGGCTGGGTCAGGAATAAACGCGACGGAACGGTCGAAGCCGTATTTGAAGGGGATAAAGAGCGAGTTGATGAAATCCTGGAGTGGTGCAAGCAGGGATCTTTCGGTGCTGTGGTTGAAAATATCAATTTAGAGTGGCAAAAGTATACCGGCGAGTACCCGGGCTTTGAAATTACCTATTGAGCCGGGTGCATTAAAAAAGCGGTTTATTCGCAGCCGGGCGAATAAACCGCTTTGATAAAATACTTCGGTTAGATGGAATCTTTCAGCTTTTTGCCTGCACGGAATTTTACCACATTGGTGGCCTTGATTTTGATCGGCGCCCCGGTTTGCGGATTGCGGCCCTTACGAGCTTTACGGCGTACTTTAGAAAAAGTTCCGAAGCCCACCAACGTCACCTTGCCATCTTTTTTCTTCAAAGCTTTGGTAACGTTGTTCATGAAGGAATTCAGGGCGGCAGCTGCTGCAACTTTGGAGATGCCCGCTTCCTTGGCAGCCTTTTCCACTAATTCTGCTTTTGTCATTATTCCTTTCCCCCTTTTCGATTTAGATTAATAATTGTGAAATATCCCGCGATGGCCGATTTCCCTATGTTCATAGAGAAGTAATCCTATTGTCTCAGAACACATATGCACTGTCAATACCTTTTTTAAAATATTTTACGTCAGCCCCAATACTTTACGGCATTTGCAACAATTGATGTTTCAAAATCCTTGCATTACATGAGTGTGCGGAGACCGATAATCCGATAAAATTATCCGTTTTAATTGGTGGGGGCAAAGGGTATTTTTTTGCCGGCAAGATGCCGAATCATCAGCGTTTAGGCTCCGAAAACGGCAACTTCCACTCAATTTGCTGACTGGGGCTAACAAGTTTGTGCCTCCCATAAATAGACTTAGCCGCTGTTGTCTATCCAAACGGCAGGTGCCCTTTGACAGATTGAATATCGAATAACGAACAAGGAATTTCGAATGATGAAGTTTTCCTTCGACATTCAGTATTCTTTGTTCGATATTCTGCGGTTCAAAAAAAATGCCTCGATTCTTGATAGATATGATGAGGATATTTTCGTTCCGGGAAGCCTCGCATCCAGCTTAAAATAGCGCATCGACAAATTGTACCGGATCGAAGGGCTGGAGGTCTTCAATGTTTTCGCCGACACCGACGTATTGTAGTGGGATTTGCAAAGCGCTGAAAATGCTGATCACGATTCCGCCCTTGGCGGTTCCGTCAAGCTTGGTCAGGACAATTCCGGTGATTCCCAGCGCATCATTGAATAATTGGGCCTGTGATAGGGCATTTTGACCGGTGGTGGCATCCAGCACCAGCAGAATTTCATGAGGGGCGCCGGGAATTTTTTTGGCAATGGTTCGTTTGATTTTTTTTAGCTCTTCCATCAGGTTTACGCGGGTATGCAGCCTTCCGGCCGTATCCACCAGCACAATATCAGTGCCTCTGGCCAAGGCGGCCTCCAGACCATCGTATGCAACTGCTGCGGGATCTGCGCCGTCTTTGTGTTTGACGAAATCCGCACCCGCTCTGTCGGCCCAGATGCCAAGCTGCTCAATTGCGGCAGCCCGAAAAGTGTCGGCAGCTGCAATAAGTACTTTTTTATCAGCCGCCGTGTAATTTGCTGCCAGTTTTCCGATGGTTGTGGTTTTACCGACCCCGTTAACCCCCACGACCATAATAATGTTAGGGGACGGGTTTATTTTGTGCGGCTGAGGCGATTGATTCTTGAGAATTGAAAGCAATTCCTCTTTAAGAACCAATCTCAATGCCTTTGCATCCTGAATTTTGGAGGATTTTTCGGAAATGCGGGCTATCAGATCCAAGGCCGTTGCAACCCCGATGTCAGAGGTTATCAAAAGCTCTTCCAGTCCTTCAAGCAGGTCATCATCAATTTTTTTGTTACCGGCAAAAAGGTCGCTCAGATCGCTGGTAAGAATTTTGCGCGTCTTGGCAAGGCCTTTTCGCAATCTTTTGATATAACCGTCAGGGTGGGATAAATCATCGGGATCTGGCTTTGTTGGGTCGGCAGCATTGTGCGAGGTCTGCTCATTTTCAGGTTTGCTATCCATTGCAAACGAAGAACTTCAATTTAGCCCGTGCTGAACACGGGATGGCTGTTGATCACCGGGACGGTCAAAGTTCACTGAAACAATTTTCGAAATTCCCTTGGCTTCCATTGTGATACCAAAAAGTGTGTCGGCAAATTCCATGCTTTTTTTGTTGTGGGTAATCATTACGATTTGAGACTTTTCACCGATAAGTTTCAGCAGGTCATTGAAGCGGTATATATTGGCGTCGTCCAGGGGCGCATCAATTTCATCCATCAGACAAAATGAAGCCGGTCTTAAAAGATACAGTGAAAATATAAATGCGATTGCGGCCAGCGCTTTTTCTCCTCCCGAAAGAAGACTCATCCTCGTGAGTTTTTTACCCGGCGGATGGATCATATATTCCACGCCTGTTTCCAGCAGATCGTCCGGATTGGTAAGCACCAGTTTCGCCGAACCGCCTTCAAAAAGGCGCGGAAAGACATCGACCAGCTTTTGATTGACGGCATCAAAGGTTTGCATAAATCGTTGATGGGTGACCGTATCGATTTTTTTTATTACTTTATGCAAGTCTTCAACCGCTTTGGTCAAATCATCACGCTGTTCGCAAAGAAAATCGTAGCGTTCTTTGAGTTGCTCGTATTCTTTAATTGCGCCTAAATTGACATCATTGATTGCCGCTATCTTTTTCCTTAACTGCTCCAGCTCGTCTTCAATATCATCCAGGGAAACACCGTCGATTTCCTCTTTTTCAGATGCTGCCCATTCTTTGGACAATTTGTCCAGCTCGTAACCATATTCTAAAAAGGGTTTGTGATAAAGTTCTTCCAGGCGGCTGGCAATATTGTCGCGTTGAAGGCTGCGTTGGTTCTGCTCGAGTTCCAAAAGGCGAAGTTTTTCCAGGACTTTTTCTCGTTTCCCCTGGATTTCGGAAATGATGGAATCGTTATTTTTTAATTTCGCGTCTATTTTATCAAAATCTTCCTCGTTGCCGGCGATGATCTGCTCAAGAATCTTTATCTCCTCATACGATTCGGCCAGTGTCTGCTCGCAGGCAAAAATCTTGTTTTTAGAAATGCTCTTTTGTTTATGTTTACCCGCAATTTCAGCTACAAGCTGTTCATGCTGCTGCTGCGCGTCTATTTGAAACTCAGCCAGACGTCTTACAGAATTATTGCTGTTTTCCAGCCGGGCGTTCAGGGTAGTCTGCGTGAGTTTCATGTCTACGATCTTTTGGTTAAACTTCTCCATTTTGACTGCAAGGCCGTTAACCTGTTTTGACGTTTCTGATATTTTTTCCTGGGCCGTTTTAATACTGCCCGAGATGTTGCCGAGAGTCGTGTTGTATTTTACTATTTCGTCATCGATATCACTCTCTTCGCCCAAAAGCTGTTCGCGTTCCAGGTTTACAATATCAATATGCCTCAAGGCATGCCGCAAATCCTCTGATGACTTGTAAAGCGTCTTTTCGGCCTCAATTTCACGTTGCTGTGCTTTATTTCTTTTCTCGCTCAGCTGTTGCAAAGCGCTTTCAGTTTTACGAACGTCGGCTTCCAGTGTCTTTTGGGTATCTCGTTGAGACCCCAGCCAATGTTCGACATTTTGTATCTTACGATTCAGTTGTTTTAGTTCCTGCTTTTTTGCCAGGATGCCGGTTATTTTATCCTGACTGCCGCCGATCAGGATTCCCTGATGTGAAATTATATTTCCGTTTTTGGTAACAATCGTTTGCAAAGCCCCATTGCTTTTGTATATCCTTAAAGCCTCACCCATATCGCTGGCCACAACGACATGACCGATTAAGGCTTCGGCAATTTTTTCAAACCCGGGTTTAACCGAAACGTGTTGCAATAGCCGCGGTGTTGGGGCAGATTTCTTTTGGGCTTCCGGTGCGATGTGCTTTACCGTAGAAACCGGGATAAACCCACTTCGACCGGCACTGCTGGACTGCAGGTAATCAATGGCCCGCAGACCGGTTTTTTGATTGTTTACGAGTACATACTGTAATGATTCGCCCAATACTGCTTCCACCGCGGTTTCGAAAGTAGGTTCCGGCTCGAGAATATCGGCCGTTAAACCTAAAATTCCGTCAAATTTACTTGGACTCCCGGGGGTGTCTGTGTCATGCGGTCCTTGAGTAGGGTTGTTCAACCTCAAAATTGCCTTAACGCCATCTTTGTACCATTCAAGATTTTCCTCCATCTTCTTTAAGGTACTGTATTTTGATTTTATCTTGTTCTTTTCGATTTCTAGCGTCTGGACCTTTTTTACCTGCCTGCCAAGGGCCTGGTTTTTTCCTTGAATTTCGTCTCGGACCAAAGAAATTTGCCGCTCAATTTTTTCGATTTCCTGTTTGACATCCGCAAGATTTTTGCTGGCTCTGGCTTCACGCTTGCGAGCCGTTTCGGTCCTTTTGTTTGCCTGCGTCGTTTCTTCTTCGATTCTTTTGAGGCGTTTTTTCAGACTTTCCTTATTTTCGGATGCGTTTTGAAAAATATTTTTATAACGGGCTTCCTGAGCGGTCAGATCCATAAGATCAGATTTTTCTTTGTCCAGCTGTGAGGTTAGAATCGACAATTGTTCACCGATTTCTGTCGAGGCCGACTGTTCTTTTTGGAGTTCTGATCGGGTGCTACGGATGCGCTCCTGCAGATCAACGTTTTGTTTCTGCCCCTCTTTAATCTCGGCTTCTATTTTTATATTCTTTTGTTGGATTTCTTCCCGTGCCGAATCGAGTTCCTTGATTTCACCGGCAAGCCTCTCGACTTCTGCCCGCAGATGGGCCAGATCGTTTTCCATACGATCGATAACCCTCTGGGTTTCATATTTTTGGGATTTCTGCTCTGAGATTTCCTGATTTTTTTGCCAGCGCTGATGTTTTATCTCTTCCACGGCGGCATCTAATTTATTGATTTGGGAGGTATGGCTGATATCCGTGTCTTTTAGATCCGTCAACAAGGCCTGTGTTTGATCAATCAGGGCGGTGAGTTGCATATAATTGTACAGGGCCAGGCCCACATCCAGTTTTTTGATACGCTCTTGATATTTTTTGTAGCGTTCGGCTTTCCGGGCCTGGCGTTTGAGACTGTTCATCTGACGCTTGATTTCGGCGATTATGTCGGACACCCGCAAAAGGTTTTGATTCGTGGACTGCACTTTACGCAGGGCTTCGTATTTTCGATTTTTAAATCGGGTTGTACCGGCTGCCTCCTCTAAATAGAATCGTCTCTCTTCAGGGTTGGCATCCGTGATGGCGCCAATGCTCCCCTGCTGAATAACAGCATAGGATTTTGCGCCCATACCGCTGCCTAAAAGGACATTGTGGATATCCTTTAAACGGCACGCTTTTTTATTCAAATAATAGGCACTTTCCCCCGAACGGTAGAGCCGCCGTGTCAACATAATTTCGGTATAGTCTTTAAATTCCTCAGGGGCTGAGCCATTGTCGTTCAAAAGGGTTAAGGTTACCTCGGCCATATTCACCGGCGGTTTTCCGTTCGCACCTGAGAATATGACGTCTTCCATGGATTTTCCGCGAAGCTGTTTGACACTCTGCTCCCCCATGACCCAGCGCAAGGCATCGACGACATTACTTTTCCCGCAGCCATTGGGTCCGACGACTGCCGAGATCCCCTGGGGAAATTCAATACTGGATTTATCACAAAAGGATTTGAAGCCAATAATATCAAGTTTTTTCAACTTCATATAACAATTCTCCTTTTTACCTGATCCGCAAAAAGCCTGAATTCAGAAAGGACGCCTTCTTTTTCACCGTAACTTTCTGTCAGATTTTTATTCAGGGAAAATGGATTTAGACACCATTTTATAATTCGATGATAATACCAGCAAGCAGGCCCATTGTAAAGTGAAAAACACAATAGACAGTATAATTTAATAATCAAAATACAATATATGGGGGGATAGAACCTATTCGTGGCCTTGACCCAAATTCCGTTTGACAATATTGCCGGCTTAAGGCATTTGAATCTGGTACAAGCTTTTGCTTTTCTGTCGAATTGTCAAACAATTGAATGCTTGGGAAGTTAGACAATTGTACGGATGGATAAAAAAATACTGGTTCATGGCCGGGCTGATTGCAATATTTGTCGTCACCCTGGCCGATACCACCGAGACTATATCCGGGATGGGTGGATGGCTTAAAGTGCATCATGGCCCGGCTGTAGCGGTTATTCTGATATTCTTTTTTTCGGGATTGCTGCTCGAAGCAGATCAAATAAGGTCCGGTCTAAAAGACATCAAGGGTACCCTGATCGCCCTGGTCATTATTTTTTTGATTTCACCGTTGACAGCGCTGGTGGTCAGCCAGATCCCACTGGATACCGGGGTAACCATAGGAATTTTTTTAGTGGCGGTTATGCCGACTACCCTGAGCAGCGGCGTTGTCATGACGGGGGCCGCCGGCGGAAACATGGCCCATGCGCTTGTGATAACCATAATGTCAAACGGGCTGGCCGTTTTTTCGATCCCCCTGGTTCTTTCTTTCCTGTTGAATTTAGTCGGCGGAAAAACCGACATCGCATTTGATAAAACCGCCATGATGATCAAGATCACCGGACTGGTTATCTTACCGTTGTGTATTGGATTGGCCGTAAAGTATTACACCCAGTTTTTTTCCAAAAAACTTGACGCCAAACTGCAAATTTTGAACCAATGCCTTATTTTCAGTATCGTTTGGATGGCCTTGTCCCCGGCGCGGGGAGCGATCATGAACAGCGGCCAGATGATCGGATGGATTCTAGGGTTGGTTTTTGTTTTCCATGGGGTACTGCTTGCCAGTGCGGGCTTGCTGAGTTGGGGGCTTCAGCTGGGACCCGGGCGCAGAGAGAGCGTGATTTTTATGGGTGTTCAAAAAACACTGCCCCTGTCGGTTATCTTACAGGTATCGCTTTTTCCAAAATACGGATTGGCGCTGGTGGTCTGTGTGTTGCACCATATCGTCCACCTTCTGATGGACGGATATCTGGTAGGAAAGTTAAAAAACTAGAAAATTCGAAATTCCCTGTACAACCGGCCCGCAATGCCTTTGGTCAGATTTGCGACAGCATTTCAATCTGGGTGTGGTTGCTTTAAGTTCAATCCATTTGGCTCTTTGCATGGCAGGCGGCTATTCGATATTATTATTTTTGTTCAACGATCTGTCCGAAACGTCGCAGCAATGTTCTGGCATAGGGTGTTTCTGTTGCAGACTGAATCAACGCCTCTGGATTTTGTCCCTGGGAGCGTAATAGATCTGAACACTCCTGGATATAGGAAACCAGAACATCTCTGTTAAATTCGGGGTGAAATTGAAGTCCCCAGGCCGCCGGCCCGCAAGCAAAGGCAAGATGGGGGTCACGCGCACTGGAAGCCAGCAAGGTGGCGTCCGGAGGGAGTTCAAGCACAAATTCATTATGGCACACCTGCACCTGCAATACCCGGGGTAAGTTTGCCAGCAGTCTGTCATCACGCGCTTCATTATATAACTGCACCTCTACTGTACCAAATTCGCCCCCCTGGGGACTGGGACCTACTCTACCGCCCAGGGCATGGGCCAGCAATTGGTGGCCATAGCAAATTCCGAGCAATGGGGTTTCAGTCTCAATGACCTTTTGAAGCCAGGCGGCTGTATACTCGCTCCAATTCTCCTGATCGGTGACCATGGCGTGAGACCCGGTCACGATCACCCCGGAGAGATTCCGGGGACCCGGCAGCTTTTCTCCTGCATAAGGCTTTCGAACCATTATATTCTCCGGATTAACTCCGAGGATGGATGTAATCCAGTTCTCAAAATCGCCATACTGATTTGCGATGATGGGGTAAGTGGTTCCCAATTTCACAATAAGGAGATGCTGCATGTTGTCACCGGATGCATGATTTTCGTCGGGCAGTGGATTTTTGATATCAGTTATATCACTTAGTCCTGTGAAAACCGGCTGTCAAGGTTTATGGATGTAGATCTTGACATCATGCGGATTCGATAGTTATTTATACCTAAAGCTAATGGTTCCGGGTTCCGGGTTCTGGGTTCAAGGTTCAAGGGGATTGACAAATGGAGTGTTTGAACTCGGATTTAATAAAGCAAGTGATAGGTGCCTGTTGCGAGTTGCGTGTTTCGGGTTGCGGGTTGAAAAATGGGACACGCAAAGCGTTATCCGCAATAATTGCTTTTATCATTACTGCATCACTTCGTTGCTCCAATGAACTCCTCCCGGGCCGAGCTGTAGCAACTGAGGTCGCATTCGGAAAAACATCAAGAAAACTCTATGTTTGGATAACAGGAGGCCAACATGTCCGGGGAAAATGTCAGAAATCTGGAAAAGCTGTTAAACAAAACTGAAGTTCAAGAGATCACCGGTAACATTAATCCGGAGCTGATTGAGAGAAAAACCAGTGTTGCCTCAAAGTGTGACGTTTTTTCACGTCCATATACCGCTCTAAGTCAAGATTCCCGGTATACATTTGTTATCCATACGGAGGCTCGAAAACAGCTGACGGATATTATCGATAATACGGTTGAAAAAGTGGTGGGACTGGCGTCTCCTGATGAAACACTTAAAGAAAGATATCACCGCAAAAGAAATATCGGTATTGTATTTTCAGGCGGGCCGGCCCCCGGAGGGCACAATGTGATTGCCGGGCTTTATGACGCGGCTAAAGAAGCCAATTCCGAGACAAAAATCTACGGATTTTTATTGGGCCCCGACGGAATTATCGAAAATGAGGCGATATTGTTAAACGACAGCCTTGTAGACAAATACAGAAATATTGGCGGTTTTACTCTAATAAAGACCGGCCGGACCAAAATAGATACCGATGAAAAACTGGCAAGGGCTGCCGAAACCTGTAAAGCGTTGCAGCTGAATGCCCTCGTCATCGTGGGGGGCGATGATTCAAATACCAATGCCGCTTTTCTGGCTCAGGAAATGCTTGAGGATGGCGTGCAGGTCATTGGCGTACCAAAGACAATTGATGGGGATATCCAGGTAAGAGATGCCAATGGAAATGTTTTATGTGCGGTGTCATTCGGTTTTCACACAGCCGCCAGGGCTTTCGCCGGATCCATAAGCAATCTTTGCACAGACGCCAGTTCCGATGTCAAATACTGGCATATTTGCAAAGTAATGGGACGGGTTGCCAGTCATCTGGCGCTTGAAGCGGCCTTGCAAACCCATGCCAATATCACCCTCATCGGGGAAGATCTGGCCAACTACGTTGATCCTGATAGACTAAAAAAAGCGCAAAAAGAAGATACGATAGATTTTCATGCCTTTGGTATGACCCTACGGCATCTTTCGCGCGTAATTTGTGACGGTATCGTAAGAAGGGCCGCGGTCGGGAAAAACTATGGCGTGATTGTCATCCCGGAAGGCGTTTTGGAATTTATTAATGAAATTCAAGTTTTCATTGTCAAACTGAACACGATCATCGCCGAATACAATGCTACCCATGACTTGGATTTTCATTCAGAATTCCTGTTGCTTGAGGATAAACTGGAATATCTCAGGCGTTTAGCCAAACGCTCGAGAGAGGAAACGACCTTTACCATCTGGAATACGAGGGACGATGACCTATTCAAAGATATTCCTGCATTTTTCCAAGAAGGTCTTCTCACTGAAAGGGACAGCCACGGAAATTTCCAGTTTTCATTGGTTGAGACTGATAAAGTCATTATGGGCCTGGTCACGGATTATCTGGATATTCTTAAGGAGAAAGGTGAATACAGATGCGGCATACACAAGGTTTATTATAATAAAGTTACCGCAAAGGGCGGTCTGGCCCCGGAGCTTTTCGGTCCCGCAATATTCGAAAACTATACAGATGGGGATTTTTTACTTAGAAGACCCTCTATTATTTCACTAAAAACCCTCAAACAGGAATTGGTTAAAGCAAATCTGGTGGACGACAGTGAACAAGTTCCAGCAGTTATAGAGAAAATATTTAAACAATCGGTTCCCAATTTCAAAACTAAAGTCCATTTTTATGGTTATGATGGTCGCGGTAATGATCCAACCCGCTTTGATTGCAATTATGCTTACAATTTGGGATTAACCGTTTTCAGTCTCATTGCGAACGGTGCAACCGGTCAAATGGCGGCCATAAAAAATCTGGAGCTTGATTTTTCACAATGGGAACCCATCGGAATCCCCATAGCATCGCTTATGCATCTTGAAGAACGCAAAGGCAAGTTGGCCCTTGTGCTGGAAAAAAGCCTGGTGGATCTCGAATCAACGGCTTTTAAGGTGGTGAAGGCATTACGGGAGAAATGGTTGTCGGCCGAACCCGGGGAGGATAATTACAGAAAGCCGGGACCCGTCAGATTTGCCGGCAGAAGCGAAGAAGACCGCCCGATTACACTCACGTTAAATGCAATCGATAATAGGTAATAGGTCAGGGGTTATGGGTGATAGGTAATGGGTCAGGGGTGATGGATGTTGGATGATGGCGGGTCGGCGTTTAAATTAAGATAACAATCCTTCACCTATCACCTATTACCCCGTACCCCTTACCCATTTCCTATTACCTGTCTCGCTTCAGATTCCAGGCCGTCCATTCATCCTTTTCCCGAGTCGGATCAAAAGAAACCGGTTTGCCTGGTTTTCCGTCGGCCCCGATATACAGCCGTTG
>CAMYNZ010000039.1 GCA_947259865.1 uncultured Desulfobacterales bacterium
CTGCGGCCTCGCCGCTGACCGGCCCAATATCGTCCTGTTCTATGTCGACGATTTGGGCTGGAAAGACCTCGGCTGCCAGGGCTCGACCGTTTTCGAGAAAGCCAGCCGGCAAACCCGCTTTTTATCGTCGATGCGATAACGACTTTCGGAGTAGTCATCACCGTGACGCGGTCGGGTCTAACCCCCGCAGTCCAGGAGAAATAATCATGAAACTTTCAAAAACCGGTATTGCAATTATTTGCGTTGTATCTTTTCTATTCACCGCTTGCAGCACGGTGCCCATTACCGGAAGAACCCATTTTGAACTGATTCCGGACGCCACCATGCTTTCTATGAGTAAAGAACAATACCGTGATTTTTTGAAATCCCATAAAATAAGCAAAAATGAACAACAGGCCCAACGGGTCGGACGTGTGGGCCGCAAGATTCAAAAAGCGGTCGAGCAATATTTAACGGAAAACAACCTGGCCCATGAAGTAAAAAATTATGAATGGGAATTTAATCTTGTCGAAAGCGATCAGGTAAATGCCTGGGCTATGCCGGGCGGAAAAGTTGTGGTATACACGGGTATTTTGCCGGTTGCGCAAGACGAAAAGGGTCTGGCGGTAATTATGGGTCATGAAATCGCTCATGTGGTCGCCGGTCACGGCAATGAGCGCATGTCCCAGGGGTTGATTTTCCAATTCGGGGGTATGGCCCTGTCAACCGCTCTGTCAAACAAACCCCAGCAAACACGCCAACTCTGGATGCGGGTATATGGCGCCGGGGCCCAGTACGGTGTCATGCTTCCATACAGCCGACTGCACGAATCAGAAGCTGATCACCTGGGATTGGTATTCATGGCCATGGCCGGTTATGATCCCAATTCAGCGGTGGGTTTCTGGGAAAGAATGGCCAGGATGAAAAGTGGTCAGGCGCCTCCGGAATTTTTAAGCACCCATCCTTCTGATACGAGACGAATTCAAGACATTCGCAATCTAATTCCGAAGGCCATGCTTTACTATCGCAAAAGCCAATAGAGCGTGACCAGATGCAACAATTTTAAATGGCTTAAAGTGAGGTAAGTTGAATGAATCCAATATTGTTTATCGTTTCCGTTTTATGGATCGCGGCTGGAACAGTGATGATAATTTATACTGGCGGCACCCGGGCGTTTTGGGGTCGCATGCTCGACAGGTATAACCACAGGTGGCTGGCAGTTGGGCCCGGCATTGTCGGACTCACGTTATTGGTGAGTGGCTTCTAATATTAGGAGCTGTCCTGGCTGGCTGTCATCCTGGGCGTACTGGCGCTATTTAAAGGGATTTTTTTAATTTTTGGGCCAGCCCGGCGGGTAAAAACACTTTTTGATTGGTGGCTGCACAAAGCCGGTGATGGAACGCTTCGTCTGTACGGACTATTTGCCTTTATCCTGGGCAGCCTTCTTCTGTCATATTTACTATAACAGACAGACCAAAAAATGTTGGGAAAGTGATAGGCTTTGAATCTCAACGGGCTGCAGCCCGGATCCTTTCGAACCGCAGCCCGTAAAGTTTTTGATCATTTGTCCTTTGTAATCTCACCGCGGAGAGCTGCCTGGGCCGCAGCCAGGCGAGCAATGGGAACCCGATAGGGTGAACACGAAACATAGGTCAACCCGAGCTTATGACACAGGGCCACAGATTGCGGATCGCCACCGTGCTCCCCGCAAATACCGCATTCAAGATCGGGATTTACCTTGCGCCCCTTTTTCACCGCTATGGCCATTAGCTCACCCACCCCGTCCGGGTCGATGGTAGCAAATGGATTGTTCTGCAATATTTTCTTTTCCAAATATGCGATCAGAAATCCGGCCTCAGCATCATCCCGTGAGATTCCAAAAGTGGTTTGGGTCAAATCGTTGGTTCCAAAAGATATAAATTCTGCATACTCGGCGATCTGATCGGCTGTCAGCGCTGCGCGCGGAATTTCGATCATGGTGCCGAATTTATACTCGATATCAACACCCTGCTCCTCCATGACTTTCTTGGCCTGGGTCTCGAGAATTTCCCGTTGTATTTTGAGTTCGTTCACGTGGCATGTCAATGGGATCATTACTTCCGGGTGCACCGAGATGCCTTCCTTGGCCACTTCACAGGCTGCTTCAAATATCGCCCGGACCTGCATGGTCGTCAGTTCCGGCATTTGAATACCCAGACGCACCCCGCGCAAACCAAGCATGGGATTTTCTTCCCGCAAGCTTTCCACCCGCTTGAGTATCGGCTCTTTTTCTTTGATCTGCGCCTGTAATTCATCGGTCTCTGAAGGTGTTGCGGCATACTGCAGTCGGATCTTTAATTCGGCCAGCTCGCGCGTCAGATCAATAATGTTGGGTAAGAATTCGTGCAGCGGCGGGTCAATCAAGCGAATGATAACCGGTAAACCATCCATGGCCCTGAAAAGCCCGGCGAAGTCTTCGCGTTGAAAGGGTAAGAGGGTGTCAAGTGCTTCACGCCGCTCATCGGGCACATCGGACATTATCATCTTCTGTACATGCGGCAGCCGACTGGCCTCGAAAAACATGTGTTCGGTGCGGCAAAGACCGATACCTTCAGCGCCGTATTCGCGTGCCCGTTGCGCATCCCGGGGGTAATCGGCGTTGGTCCAAACACCGAGACGACGGAATTCGTCTGCCCAGGAGAGGAATTTTATCAACCACGGATCCTTGATATCAGGTACGACGGTAGCAAGCTGCCCCTTATACAGCTCACCGGCAGTGCCATCGATCGAGATCCAGTCTCCTTCCTTGATGGTGAGATCGTTGACTCGCATCTCTCGTTTGTCCAGGTCGATGTTAAGCTCCGATACACCCACGACGGCCGGTTTTCCAAACTGGCGGGCCACCAGGGCCGCATGGCTGGTGCGACCGCCGCGACTGGTTAAGATCCCATTGGCGGCCAACATGCCGTGAACATCATCCGGTTTGGTCTCGGGCCGCACCATAATCACCTGTTTGCCGTCCTGCTTGGCCCACGATTCGGCTAAATCGGCATCCAGAGCCACCACACCGCAGGCAGCCCCCGGTGACACATTGAGACCCTTGGCCAGCATAGTTCCACTGGCTCTGGCTTCTTTGGTCGCTTCCGGATCAAACTGGGGATGCAGGAAAAAATCGATTTGTTCGGGTGTTACCCGCAAAACCGCTTCCTCTTTGGTTATGAGACCCTCTTCAACCATATCGACGGCAATCCGCACAGCCGACTGCGCTGTGCGTTTACCATCACGCGTTTGCAGCATCCACAGCTTACTCTTTTCAACCGTGAACTCAACGTCCTGCATATCGCGATAATGGGTTTCGAGATCTCGACAAATTTGCTCGAATTCGGCATACGCATCCGGCAGTTCATTTTTCAGATTTTGAATATTTTCGGTCAGACGGATCCCGGCAACAACATCCTCACCCTGGGCATTCATCAGATAATCGCCTTCGATATTATTTTCTCCGGTTGACGCATTGCGCGTCATGGCAACACCGGTCGCACTATCACTGCCCATATTACCAAAAACCATGGTCTGGATATTAACGGCGGTACCCAGGTCATGGGAGATACCGGCCGCATTGCGATAATCGATCGCACGTTTACCGTTCCAGCTTTTAAAAACCGCCTCGGTAGCCAGCTTCAACTGTTCAATCGGGTCGGATGGAAATGCCTTTTGCGTGTGATCCTCATATATCTTTTTGAATTCGGTTGTTACGGTTTTCCAATCCGTTGCCGACAATTCGGAATCAGATTTAACGCCGGCTTTTTCACGGGCTGCGGTAATTAATTCCTCAAACGGCTCATCGGGCATCCCCATCACAACACTGCCGAACATTTGAACCAGTCGTCGGTAAGCGTCCCAGACGAATCTTTCATCCGCGGTAAGCGCAATCATGCCCTTGGCTGTCTGATCGTTCAAACCGATGTTGAGTACCGTATCCATCATGCCCGGCATTGAAAATTTTCCGCCCGACCGGCATGAAACCAGCAACGGATTTTTAGCATCCCCCAATTTTTTGCCGGTAGCCGCCTCGACCTCTTTTAGGGCATCCAGTTCCTGCTCCCACATATCCGTCGGAAATTTCTCACCTTCTTCAAGATAAGCAAGGCAGGCTTCGGTTGTTAAGGTAAATCCCGGTGGAACCGGCACCTTCAATCGCACCATCTCCGCCAGGTTGGCTCCTTTACCGCCCAGAAGTCCGCGGACGGCGTCCCATTCTCCATCAACGTATTCCTCGGCCAATTTTACTTCGTTGAAAAGATATACCCACTTTTTAGTCATGTTGGCACCCCCATAATTAGTTTTCGTGTAATCTAAAAATCTTATAAACGCTTTGAATTATAAAAAAAGTGACTGACTGTCAAGTCTAAAACAGATCATCGGTGATCAATGACCAATCGCAGAGCGGCAGGTTTGAAATTTCAATTCCAAACGGACCCAGGCAAAAGTACGTCAGTGCTTCAAGCCATGCTCTGGCAACCGCTGTCTATCAAACGGTTTGCAGGGAAAGAAAGCCTGAATTGGCTGTATCCATTTTTAACCGCCCCCAACTTTTTATAAGTGTGCTTAAATCTTTGTATCGCGGCCCGCGGTTACGACCGGTGTCACTTTCTGTTGTTGAAACTATGTTTCACGTATTTTCATGCTATTTTTTTGTTTGACATGCAAACTGCAGTGACTTAAATAAATCGGAACATAATTTTTTAAAATCCTCTACGATGGGGTTTTGAAGCTGCTTCTAAATGATATTGCTGTAAACAACCCACCTGTTCAAATAAGCCGCCATGTACCAGGTACGCAAGGATTCCAAAAAAAATCGTCTTTATCTCACCTTTGCTGAACCCAGCAGGCAAGAGTTAAGAAAAGCATTGAAAGAGGTTGAAAAATTGTGCTTAACCTTACAACCCAATTTTACGTGCGTGACTGATCTTAGAGATTGTGTGCCGATTATCGAAGAAAACAAGGATCTATTCGAAAAAAAGCAAAACAGAATCTGGGGATTGGGCGTTGGCAAGACAGTCCGGGTCATACCTGAATCAGATTCAAGCCTGAATTTGGTGCAATCCCTGCGCTCGATTGCAGTTCAATATCAAACAGATTATGTCACCAGCATCCAGGAGGCTGAAACCATCCTGGACACCTACAAAGAAGAAATAGATCGCCACAAAAGCCCGGTTGAAAATGAAATGTTCAAGATAATTGACATGAATGGCTGGGAGTTCGAGAAGTGTTACTTAACCTATGATGAAGCGTTTAAGAATTTAAAGAAAATCCGTAAAACAGGTCGTCAAACGGCAATCGTAGTCGGTGCCAATGTTTCTGTCTGCAACAATTTGAAGAAGGCACGACCGGAAAAATAACACGGGTTTTTAACCTACCAGGATCTTTACACGTATACACCTTTTTAATCCTCGCCAGTACCGGATGCTGCAAGGACCGTTCTAAAATTTCAAGGGACTGCTCACCCAATAACCATTTCAGATATCTTTGAAATCAGTCGCTTTAAGATCCGCGCCCAACTTCCGTGTTTTAGTACTGAATTCTTCCAGAAGCCGTTTGAGGGCAAGCTGTTGTTTTTCATTGTAAAGTAAGAATAGATTCATCATTTTTCGTTTTTCCGAAGACTGGATCTCTGACTCCAGCCCGTATGATTTGGCGAGAACCAGCAGGTCTTTTAAGGCCGCGGTCGCATTTTGATATCGGTCATCCGGATTTTCGGCGCAGGCTTTAAGCACAAATCGCCTTAAGATTTCCGGCAAACCCGGTACTTGACCGGCCGGATCCGGTACGATGTGTTTTGGGGGCAAATCTGAAGCGGTTCGAGTGGGATCTTCTTTGGAGGCCTTTTTGCCGGTGAGCATTTCATATGCGATAACACCTAACGCATAGATGTCACTGCGCCCATCAACTGCGGCACTCCGGATTTGCTCGGGGGACATGTAGGCCGCTGCACCCGGAAAATTCACTGCACTGTTTTTTGTCGGGCTATACAGCCCGAAATCAAGAATTTTTAAACCGCCGCCCTGACATACGAAAAGGTTTGATGGCTTAATAGTTTCATGGAAAATATCCCGCTCGTGAGCATAGACGAGACCGGAACAGATATGGATTAAAAAAGAGGTCGTTTGAGGGATCGGAATGGATTTCCATCTCTCAATTAGTGACGCCAATGTTTCACCTTCCAGCAGTTCCGTAATAATAAAATAGGTGCGATATTGCTTTTCTATGTCATACACTTTGACGATGTTTTTATGATTCAGGGTGACTATACTTTTAGCCTTTTTGGGGTAACTGCCACCAAACTCTGAACCCATTGCCAAATCATGTCTTATCATCTTCACGGCTACCGGGATGTTCAGGTCGGCGTGTACACCCTTGTAGACGATACTGTTGGCGCCCTGTCCGATGATATCAGTGATATAATATTTTCCGATTCTCTTTTCTTTGGCAGGTCGCCATGACGAAAACCGTTTAACCAGCAGCTCAGTTAGAAAATTTCTCAATTCGGGATGTTCCGCAGCAATTTTATCAAACCGCGGTCTGGCGAGTCCCCAGAGTTCCATATCCGTTTCAGCTTTAATATACACGCGTTGCGTCTGGTCCGTCAGCATTGCCATCTCACCGATATGATCGCCTGCTTGCAGCCTTCCCGCTGGCTGGGTCTTATCGTTTTGGGCCACACTGGTGATGCACGAGCCACTTTGAATAATATAAAAGGCGTCACTCCGGGTTCCTTGAGTGATGAATTTTTCACCCGCACTTATTTGCCTGTAGGTTAAGCTGTTTAAAAGGGGGCATACGAGAACTCTATGGACGGATTCAAATAATTGTGTGTGTCGTAGAAACTCATAATCCGATGGGAGGGGCATCTTTTTTATCCCATCCGGGTTTGGTAGCGGATGCTCCGGTGCTAGGTCCGGGATTTGAAACTCCAACCCGATAAGGTTGAATGCGGGATTGGTCGTATCGCTATTTATCCACTTGGCCCTGACCCGGACAAACTCCCAGGATTCCTCAATCGAATTATAAATCTTCAAATGGAACGATATTTCAGGTTCGATTTCCCATTTGGTCTTCAAAATTACGCCGCCCATGCTCCGATTGAGCAAATCCACATACAATGCAGCTGGCTGTTTTGTTACATGAATTCCAGGGACAAATCCCTGATTACCGGTATACAAAATCCCTATCTCCGGAGGGTTTAAAACTTCTCTCAGCCAACGCCTGCGATCATGTTGGATTTCCATGAAGGTGTTCCTTTTTAAATCAAAAATGATGATATTAAACAATTTCTTTACATATTAATATGTTATGATACTAATTGTCAACAAGTTGTTGGCCATCTTCCCCTAACACTGACCCTCTTTCAGCAATCATCGTTTTTAATCGTATGATTGCTTTACTCGATCAAAATAATTTGGTAACAAGAAATGAGGCAATACCTGTGTGACATTTCTAGTATTATATCCCAGGAATAAGTTTAAAAAGTCATGCAGCGGTTTGATCCGCCAGAGACCGTTGGCGGATGAGCCGAGCATTTTAAACTGGATCGCAACGCAGCCTTCGGCCACAAGATGGGATTTTGAAACCACTTCTAAGGGTTTTCGTTTATTCTATGCCATGGATACATTAACACTTTCTAGGAGAGGTCGTTATGATTGTAGGGATACTCAAAGAAATCAAGGCTGAGGAAAATCGCGTTTCTATGACCCCGGCCGGCGTGGAAATTATGCTGCAAAATGGGCACCAGGTATTGGTTGAAAAAAGCGCCGGGATCGGCAGCGGATTTGGCGATGACATCTATTTGAAAGCCGGCGCTGAGATGGTCGCTAAACCGAAAACCATTTTCGAACGTGCAAATATGGTCATGCATGTCAAAGAGCCTTTGCCACCCGAGTATGATCTAATCCGCAAAGATCAGATTGTTTTCACTTATCTGCACCTGGCAGCGGCAGAGGAACTGACTCACATCCTGATGAAAGCCGGAAGTGTAAACATCGCCTATGAAACGATTCAAAAAGAAGACGGCTCTCTACCCTTGCTTACCCCCATGAGTGAGGTGGCCGGACGAATGGCAATCCAGCAAGCAGCCAAATATCTTGAAATGTCGCAAGGCGGAGAAGGCGTCTTACTGGGTGGGGTTCCAGGGGTAGACCCGGGTTCCGTTCTCATTATCGGCGGCGGTGTTGTCGGCACAAATGCGGCCAAGATGGCCTGCGGACTGGGGGCCAAAGTTTACGTTCTGGACTTCAATTTAGATCGTCTCCGCTATCTCAGCGATGTTATGCCCGCCAACTGTTTTCCGTTGATGTCAAACCCGGCGACCCGACGTAAACTCATCAAAGAAGCAGATGTCGTTGTGGGAGCCGTTCTGATTCCGGGTGCTAAGGCGCCCAGGCTGGTCACCCGGGATATGATAAAAACCATGAAAAAAGGTTCGGTGTTGGTTGACGTCGCCATCGATCAGGGGGGGTGCTTTGAAACTTCCAAAGCCACCACTCACGCCGATCCCATTTACATGATTGACGGCGTCGTTCATTACTGCGTGGCAAATATGCCGGGAGCTGTTCCAAAGACCTCAACCCTGGCGTTGACCAATGCTACTTTGCCCTATGCAGTGGAAATAGCCAACAAGGGATGGCAAGCTGCCTTTAAGGACAATCCTGAAATTAAGCTGGGGGCCAATGTCGTTCACGGCAAGGTAACCTATAAGGGCGTAGCGGAGGCTTTTGACTTAAAGTATGAAACAGTGGACAGTCTATTATAAAAGCTTTCTCAAAAACCCGTCTGCTATAGGTATTTTTAATCTTGCAAAAATTTTTTTATCCTTGATCCCAAAGCGCGCATGCGGCTCGGTTCGGTCCAGGCAATCCCGTCATCGGCCCTGAACCAGGTTAACTGGCGTTTGGCGTATCTCCGGGTGTCGCGTTTCAAAGTCCGGACGGTTTCGTTCCAGGGCTGGCGCCCCTGGATAAATGCAGCCATGTGACGGTATCCGATCGCCTGCATGGATTTGAGATCCGCTTTGTAACCCATGTCAAACAGGTTTTTTACCTCATCAACAAAACCCGCATCAAGCATGGCATCTACTCTCCGGTTTATACGATCATATAATGTTTCGCGGGGCATACGCAGTCCAATTTTTAAAAATTTGAAGGGTGTATCGCAAAATTGGTGCTTGTTCTGATACCCGGAGATCGGTTCGCCGGTTGCCTCAAATATTTCCAGGGCCCTGACGATGCGATAGCCGTCATTGGGATGAATCTTGCGCGCGGTTTGCGGGTCTACGCTTATCAATCGCCGGTGCAGTGCTTCTGATCCCATGGTGACGGCTTCATCTTTTAATCGGGCGCGCAAACCGGCGTCCAGCGGCTCTGATGGGTATAACCCATGGAGAAGTGCCTTAATATAAAGTCCTGTTCCACCGACGACGTAAGCAACACTTTTATTGGAATGCAGTTGGAAAACTATTCTGCGTGCCAGCTCGGCATATTGGGCAGCATCAAAGGATTTGTCCGGATCCACGACATCAATCATGTGGTGTCTAATCTTGTGCTGCTCCAACGCGGTCGGTTTGGCTGTTCCGATATCCATAAATCTGTAGATCTGCATAGAGTCAGCACTGATAATTTGGCCCTCGATCTCGGTGGCCATGCTTATGGCTGCGGCAGTTTTACCAATTCCCGTCGGTCCGCAAATCACAATGATTTTAGGTTTTTCCATAACGATGAAGTATAATATAACCGACATTCTTTCAACCCCTGAATTATATGTGCATCAGGGATCGGGGTATTTTTTTTAAGACAAGATGAACACCCAGTTGTTTCTAAATGGCAAAGGGTTGCTCCCGCTCCGAAAGGCAAACGACGGTGTTAGTTTTTGGGAGAGTAAATGTTTTAACCTGCAGGCGGCAAATTGTCAGGGAGTTGCCGTTGCCAGGGCCGGCAGGCGATAACATGGCATCTCGTCATAAAAAAAATACCCCGACCCCTGATGTGGCTTGTAAAGTTTTAAATCACATGGTAATTTAATCAAATTAAATTCCGATTTTTTAGTTTTGAATCGTTTTATAAAGGATCCCAATTATGTCCGCTAACTTTCAGGCCAACGCGCTGCCGTTATTGATCGGAAGTTTGCCATTGAAAGATCACCCAGCGGCCCTGGAACTTGTATTCGATCATACCCCCGAAATTCCGCTTTGGATTCAATTGCCGGCTTTTCCGCAAGAGCAAATGATCCCTCAATTTATGCCCGGACTGCCAGGTGTGACCCGCAAAAATGGAAAAACTTATATCGATACCGCTGCCGAAAATTTTGATGATCAAGTTCTGGAGTTCTATGAAGATTATATGGCTGTAATCGATGGAGAAAAAGATCTGGATCTTACCCGATTTATCCTCACGGCAGAGACAGCCAGGGGATTTTTGGAGTTCGTGAAGTATACGCGTTCGCTGTCATCACTTCCGGTCGCGGTCAAAGGCCAAATTACAGGACCCATAACATTCAGCACCGGCATTCATGATCAGAATAAAAATGCGATATTTTATAATGAGCAAATCCGGGATGCAGCCGTGAAGCTCATAGCCCTGAAGGCCAAATGGCAGGTCCGACAGCTTTCAACCCTGGGATGTCCGGTAATTATTTTCTTTGATGAGCCCGCACTGGCGGGATACGGTACTTCAGAGTTTATCAGTATTTCACTTGACGAAATAACGCTTTGTTTTGAGGAAGTTATGGAAGCTGTGCGTTCGGAAGGAGGACTGGCCGGCGTGCATGTTTGTGCCAATACCGACTGGTCGCTGGTTTTAGAATCTTCTGCTGATATTGTAAGCTTTGATGCTTATTCCTACTTTGATCGCTTTATACTTTACCCGGATCTAATTAAGACCTTTATTGAATCGGGAAGAATTCTGGCCTGGGGAATCGTTCCAACCGGTGATGCAGAAGATATTGAAAAGGAGACAACCGATTCCCTGGTGGCCCAATGGGAAGAAAAGGTTCAAGCCATTGTGGCGCTCGGTATCAATAGATCCAGGTTATTGGCCCAGTCCCTCATAACCCCGAGCTGCGGAACAGGGTCATTAAGCCTTGACCTCGCTAAAAAGGTGCTTAGGATTACCCGGGAAGTTTCCGATCGGGTAAGGCAGATTTAGAAAATCTACCCGAATTGATCCCAATTCGATTTGTTTGCGATCAAACAGGGTTATGGAATTTATGATCATCGGTTGATCAAAGGCTATGGTTGGACAGATTCGTTCACTGATTTCTGTCCATTTTTTTAATTTTCATTGCACATGTTGAATATGAGGATATCGATAGTGAATAAAAAAACAGACAGCCAATTTTCTGGAGCAACCCGTTATGTTTTGGATGATGAACTGGCCGGCATTGTCAACATTTCCATGGCACTTGAAATGCCGCTTTTGTTAAAGGGGGAACCGGGCACCGGTAAGACCATGCTGGCCCATGCCATAGCAGAGAGTTTGGAGATGCCCCTTATTGTACTTAACGTTAAATCAAGCATGAAGCTCGTGGAAGCCCTGTATCAATATGACACGTTGACGCGGCTGAACGACAGCCGTTTTGGCGATTCCAGCCGGAATGTCAGCAATATCCAGGACTACATAAGAATGGGCAAGATCGGCCAGGCCTTTACCGCCGAAGCAAGAACGGTGCTGTTGATTGACGAAATCGATAAGGCTGACAGCGATTTCCAGGATGACATGCTGGATGTGCTGGATCAGATGGAATTCGACATAATCGAAATCGATAAGACCGTCAAAGCGAATCACCGCCCGGTGATCATCATTACTTCGAATGCTAAAAAAGACCTTTCGGATCCGTTTTTGGGCCGTTGCAATTTTCACCACATCGCTTTTCCGGAAACAGGCATGATGCGTGAGATTGTAAAGGTGCACTTTCCGGATATAGACACACAGCTGATTGAGAATGCCATAAATACTTTTTACCGACTACGGGAGATTGATACCGTAGAGAAGCGGCCCGCCACCCGGGAGTTATTAAACTGGATAAGAGCACTCAGTGCCGATCCTGATTTTAAACCTGACAACCTTGCCAATGGCGAAGTGCCCTTTATGGGAGTGCTGTTCAAAAAAAGTCAGGATTATCGGAGCGCTGCGCACAAGATAGAACGCCGAAGATTGCTTTAGGGTGGCCATCGTATGGAAAAGTAATAATTTTTGTATCAGTTCATAATTAATATTTTGGTCTGCGAATAAATCCGAAATTCGAATATCGAATGATCAAAATATGGCGTTCCTGAATCTCATCTCATTTTAACGTACGGCTTATTTCTAAAGTTTAGAATTTTGAATTTTGGACATTTGAATTTGTTTCGGATTTCGGATTTCGTGCTTCGGATTTGAATCATGCGATAAAAGCACGCAGTTAAAATTATTCGATGGCGTTTGTATAATTCCCATTTGTCAGTAAAGGAATGATCTGGGTATGTTTATTGATTTTTTCTATACGCTGAAGGATGTGGGGGTGCCGGTCAGTCCGACATCTTTTTTGACCCTGCACAAAGCTTTGGGTACCGGATTGATCAATTCCCTGAATGATTTTTATACCTCCTCCCGGGCCATCCTGGTCAAAAGCGAACGATATTTTGATCTTTTTGACCAGGTTTTCGCGCATCACTTCCAGGGCGCGGATTTGCCGGACTATACAGGCGTTGAGCTTGATGAAATTGCCCGGGCGCTGCTCCAGCAGTGGCTCAAAGAACCTGAGGCACTGGCTGACGCACTTGGAATTGACCCGTCGGAGTTAAAGAAATTGAGTCCAGAGGAGCTCATCGAATATTTTAAGGAACGGTTGAAAGAACAAACCGAAGCCCACCACGGTGGTAACCATTGGATTGGAACCGGCGGAACCTCACCGGTGGGCCATTCAGGGTATCACCCGGGTGGCATGCGTGTCGGTGGTATGTCTGGTAACAAATCGGCCGTAAAGGTCGCTATGGATCGAAGATACAAAGATTATTCGCTGAATGGTCCCCTTACGCAATCCATGATGGGTGAAGCTCTAAAACGGCTGCGCAACATGATCCCGACCGGCCCCAAAGACCAGGTTAATATAGATGCTACTATTTACCAGACTATGAAAAATGGGGGCGAAATTGAGATTATTTTTGACCGGAGTCTAAAAGATCGGCTCAAAGTGATCCTTGCTATAGATAACGGCGGTTATTCCATGGATCCTTATGTGCCGATGGTCCAGACGCTTTTTGACTACACCCGGGCCCAATTCAAGGATATTAAAACTTATTTTTTTCATAACACGATTTACGGTTCGTTGTGGTCAGATCCGGCACGCTATAAAAGGCCTGAGGCGATTGATGTATTTGCCCGCTTTGATCCGGAGACCCGTTTTATTGTAGTGGGTGATGCCAGTATGGCCCCCTATGAGCTAATGGCTGCGGACGGTTCCATACATCTGGAAGAACGCAGTGGCCGACCCAGCATCGAATGCCTGCAATTTCTTGCCAAAACCTTTACCCATTCCGTATGGCTGAATCCGATATCCGAGGGGATGTGGGGCTATACCCAAAGCATTAATGTTATCCGTGATATTTTTCCCATGTTCGAGCTTTCTATTGATGGGTTGGAGAAGACCATCGCCCACCTCATGACCAAATAATTTCCGGCTTGAAACGGCCCTTTTCCGCAATCTCTGCGCTTGCCCTGTGGAATGCAGAGCATATTCCTCTGGGGTCAATCTGCGTAATTTAATTGTGCGGCGTACTAAAAGTACGCCTCCGCAAAATTCCTTGATTTCCTTGACCTTGCAAAAAATTGCTCGTTTCAAGCCCGGAAATGGCTTTATTATCTTGCGCATCAAAAAAATTCCTCTTTTATGAACGGAAACGGGAACAAAAGATAGGGGACGTTGTTGTCTAAGTTGATTTGTTTGTGTTATGTAACTGACAAAAATTTTTAATTAGGAGGGATACGATGCCGCGTCGAGCTCGCTTGGATGCCCCTGGGACTTTGCATCATGTGATGGTGCGAGGAATTGAAAAGCGCAGGATTGTCAATGATGTTGCCGACCGTAACAATTTTGTAAAGCGTTTGGCAGAGCTGTCTGCCGCTACAAAGACCACCATCTATGCCTGGGCACTGCTGACCAATCATGCCCATATACTTTTGCGCAGCTCGGACATAGGTCTTTCCGGATTTATGCGTCGGTTGCTGACCGGTTATGCAATTTGGTATAATCGACGTCATCGCCGCTGGGGTCATTTATTTCAAAACCGTTATAAGTCCATTATCTGTGATGAAGATGCCTATTTTACAGAACTGGTGCGTTACATCCATTTAAATCCGTTGCGGGCTAAATTAGTTAAAGGTTTAGCACAACTGGATCGTTACCGCTGGAGCGGTCATGGCGTATTGATGGGTAAAATTAAAAATGAATGGCAGGATCGAGACTACGTATTGAAATGGTTTGGCAAAAAGGAAGGTGCGGCAAAGAATGCATACCGCAACTATGTGAAAAAGGGAATCGATCAGGGACGTCGGCCTGAGCTTGTTGGTGGAGGTTTAATCCGTTCCTTAGGCGGTTGGTCGGCTGTGCTGGCTATGCGTCGTTCCGGGGATCGTGAATTGAGTGATGATCGGATATTGGGAAGTGGTGAATTTGTCGAGCGGATCATCAAAGAAGCTGAAGCCAAAATTAAATATCAACTACCCGTCAAGAAGCATCATCAAAAAATTGATGAATTTATAACCCAAATATGTAAAAGTGAAAAAGTATCCATTGAAGAATTAAAAGCCGGTAGCCGGCGCAAGGAGGCAAGTGGGGTTCGAGCTCGGATTGCGATGGGATTGGTAAAGACTCATGGGGTTGCTTTAGCTGAAGTTGCCAGACAACTGGGTGTTTCGACCTCGGCCATATCAAAAATCATAAAACGAGCGAGTTAAAGTTAATAAGTCAACTCAGACAACAACGTCCCCTATATCTTTTGCGGCATCAGTCCGAAATTGCCTGTAATACCCAAATGGTATAAGATCAATATTTTGGACTTGATTTGGCCCAATTTTTTTGGGTATATTAATAGTTTACAAAATATGTTCTTTGGAGGTTTATAATGTTCAAGATCGTTAAACGTGAAGAGATGTCGGAAGGTACAGTGATTCTCAATGAGATTGAGGCTCCCATGATTGCCCGAAAAGCAAAGCCCGGCCAGTTCGTGATC
>CAMYNZ010000040.1 GCA_947259865.1 uncultured Desulfobacterales bacterium
TCAAGACTCACCGATAAGACGTCTTCGGTACTCCAGGGAATATCATGGAATAATTCCGGGTGGGGTTTCTTCATACCGACCAGGTAATAGCCACCGTCGTAACACGGCCCAAAAACAACGTCTGCCTGATTGGACAAAAGCAGCCGAAAAGACTCTGCTACCGTAGTTTTGGGCAAATCAGGGCTGTCGCTATCGATGATTGAAACAGCTTCGTAACCCTGGGCCAATTTTTCCAAAAAAATGTTGTGCAGCCGTTCCCCCAGATTGTTGCCCCGCTGGGAGAAAATTTCAAAACCGTTTACCGAAAGTGCTGCAAATGTATCACCGGCACTCTCGGGGGTGAAGGCAATGGCCCTGTCAACCCCCTGAAGGGAGCTGATTTCACCAATTTTATCCTCGAGAAAACAGCGATAAAGACCTGCTGCCTCCCCCGGCGACAGGTGCGGCGAAAGCCGTGTTTTGACCTTTCCGGGGATCGGTTCTTTTGCTACGACGACTGTTAACAGTTTTGCTTCCGATGTTCTTGTCTTCATTTAAAGGCTCCAGAGTACACCACAACCCCGACAGCTTTTGGGCGGCTCTGCCGTTTGAAGTTGTTTGCGAAAATTCCGGTACCCGTCGCCGGTCCAAATTTCTGCCAGCGATGATTCAAAAACGTTACCGAGAATGAGAAATCCATAATCAGATGTAGCAAATGGAGATATGCAGCAGGGCAGAACGTTTCCATTAGCGGTAATGTACATTAGGGTAGTCGGTCGATAGCATTTTTTCCACGGTGATGCATTATTGGAATTTCCTTTAAGACTCTCAAGCGGGCTGCTGCAGCCCGATGCTCTGAATTGGATGCCCAGCTGGCCGGCAAGATCCTGGCTATTTTGAATGCATGCCGCAGCTGCTGCATTTGAATCGGCAAGTGTCTTCTCAGCCCTGGCCAGTCCGTAGCCATCACCATCTTGAAAATAAACCAAGCGCTGTAGATATACTTCGTCGATCTCCATGGCGGCGGCAAGTCTGACGAATTCCGGAAGTTCGTATATGTTTTCCGTATTACCCAGATACCAGAGGGAAATTCTGGGCTTTGAGAGCTTTCTCATTCTGAGAAGATTGGATAAAGCTGTCACATTATGTATGATTCGATCGAACTCATCGCTATTGCGCACCACTTTGTAGCGCTGGGGTGAAGCGGCGTCAAGTGAGATTCGCAATTCATCAAGACCGGCGTCAATCAGCGCATACCGGTGACTTTCATCGAGGAGAATCCCGTTGGAATTGAGGCACACGAACACCTGTCTGTTTTTCAAATGACGAATAATGGCGGGTAATGCCGGATTCAACAGCGGCTCCCCGATTCCGTGCAGGGCCGTCCATTCCAATTCCGGCAACTGATCGGTTATCCTAACCAGCTCGGCAAGTGATAAATCCCGCTGGGGTTCCCAATTGCCCCTGTATTGAATGCAGCTTTTGCATTTGAGGTTACAGCGATTGGTGGATTCCACATAGAGGTTTTTGGGAAGTTCCAATCTGGATTTATCTGCCGACATACCGTTACATTCCTCTGACGATGGTCGTACAAATACTGCCTGTACGCAGTGGTTTTGCCAGGGAAGAAACCCGGCCTTTCAGTCTAACGCGCTTACCCTGATATATCGGGCAGTATTCATCCGGTTTTTCAAAATAACCCCTCAACTTTCTGCGTGCTGCGCACCCGCCGCCGCAGCTAGCCACGTGTTCACAGTCCAGACAGAAATGCGGTGTATAATGGGTCTGTTTGAAGTATCTGGACTGAAAAATTGCTTCTTTTTGCCTGGAAAGATCTTCAATGGTGAGATCGGAATCGGGCCAGTAAACACAGGCTTTCAACAGCCTGTCCGGCGTGACCCTCAGGCTTTGGCCGCCGCAGGGTGTGCCCTTTAAGTCATTCATACCCAGAAAAGTGTTTACGAGCGGTTCAGTCACCGAGATTATTTCACTGTCGTCAAAAAGAAGTTCAAAAGCCTGCCAGTACTGTTCAAAACTCGGCATAAATTCCTCGGTATACATGGGCTGATAAACATTCACCCGAAAGTTGGCCCCTAATGCTGCCGCCAGCCGGGCAATTTTGCCCAGATCTTTATGGTTCACGTTCATCAACACAGCTAGCATCGAAACCCGAATACCAAGCCGACGGCAGCGGTCAATTCCATTCATGACCGCCTGCCAATTGCCCTGGCCGCGAAAATTATCCTGGCGTTTTTGATCGGGAAAATCGACGGAAAATTCGACATCCCCGAAATACGTGAGTACCTCATCGGGGGTGATGGACAGGGTATAGCCATTGGAGGCCAAAGTAAGCTTTATCTGTTTTTTATGCAGATATTCGATAATCTCGAAGTATTCCGGATTTAAGCCGTTTTCTCCTGTACCAAATCCGATCGAACTGATTTCCAGGCTTTCACATATTTTTTTAATATCGGCCAAGGTTAGATTATAAATCCGGTCTTGATCACGATAGCAATGAGCACAGGATAGATTGCAATCGCTGGTCAGACCAATGCCTAATGAAACCATCCGCTAACTCCTTTCAGACCCGCTATAATATCAGCGCCTGATGAGGTATCGCAACGGCACCAAAAACATGAAATAGGCCGCCATGATTGAGCCTTTAAATGTACCGGATACTTTTGAGATCCCGATTCGCCGGCGGTATTTAATCGGTACACTCCTGATCCGTAATTTTTTTCGGGCCGCCTTGACCACCATTTCAACCGGCCAGCCATACGTCATTTGCTCCATTTTTAAATCAAAGAGGATCTTCGTTTTTATGGCCCGGAAAGAACCGATATCCGTAATTCGCACACCGTAAAGCAGCTTCAGCAAAAACACGATAAAGCGATTGCCCAGGAGACCATGGATCGGCATGGCCCCTTTTTCGAGGTCCCCCCCGATACGGCTGCCAATCACAAGGTCTGCTTGATCTTGAATGACCGGCCTTGCAATAAAGTCAAGTTGTCCGGGATCATCACTGCGATCGCCGTCCAAAAAGACAACGACTTCGGATCCCCGGGCCGCCCTGGCCCCGGCCAGACACACAGATCCATAACCGCGGCGGGGTTCATGTATAACCCGGGCACCGGCGGCCGCAGCCTGCTTGGCGGTACCATCGGTGGATCCATTGTCGGCCACAATAATTTCATTCACTAAATCTTTGGGAACGGCGCGAACCACCCTGCCGATGGCATGCTCTTCATTAAATGCCGGAATCACAACTGAAATTTTCATTGCTCACAACTCCCGAAGAACAGGAGCCTTTATTCAGATGTTAGATATTAAACAGGCTGTCGCCTTTCGATATTTTAAGCTTATTTTAACGGCGCTTTAGCATTCAACGCCCAATCATAATGAATGTAGGCGATCTTGGGCTCCCGTTGCAAAAACGCCATGGCCTCCCTATCAAGATAGGGTTTAATAAATCCGAGGACCGAGCCTGATGTTGATATAAAATCACCCGCAAACCAGTCAAAAATTTTAGAAAGATAAAGGGTGTTTTCCGCGTGATCAATCCGGGTGCCCCTGGGGGAATTAATATATTTACGGGTCTCCTCCTCCAGTTGGGTCTGGACATTTTGCGCCGTAAATGCAAATCGGGCCAAAGGGGGACAACTCGAAGAGGCACAGACAATGGCAAAATGGATTCTGGGATCTTTGAAATCTTTTCGCAATATTTCATGCTCGATATCATCCTGGCTCACGCGCCTGCCCGCCACACGGTGTTCTCTAGTGGTAAAAAATTTGGTGGAAGTCCAGACCCCAGGGATCAGTGTCTCCCGCACACTTTTTTTTGGCTTCCATTTGATCACCTTGTCAATGGTCACTGCGTTATAGGCATTGAGCCACAAAGCGAGTTGACCTTCTCTTGATAATTCAGTGATATTTGCAGTTTTCAACGATTCCAGGTAGGCGCTAAAGCCCGAATCCTTGGATATGGCCTTGTAATCCACCCGTCCCCGATCGTCTACAAATGCTTTGAGCACCCGGTCAAATTCAGCATGATCGAAGTCTTGGGCCCAGACTGCAGGACCCATAAGGCCCGTTAGGATGGTTAGCAGAACCAGAATAATTACTTTTTTGGTCATTGGGTTACCTTTGCCAATTTTTCGGTTCTTGGGGAGTAAAAACCGGAAAAAACATTATTGAATATATGTCTTTTAAAAAAATAACCGGTTGTAAGAAGTATAAACAATGGAAGGTATTCCACCAGCAGAACCCAACCGGGCATGATACCCTGGGGAGAAACATATTTGAGATAAGACAGTGAAACAGTGCAGGAGAATATCAGCCAGGCAGCAGCCGGGTAAAATACCAAAAAGGGCAGCAGCCAGATGACATACCAGGGATGCAGCGAAGCCGGCATCAGGATAATTAACAGCCCAACCAGCAAATAGGCGTAACGGATAACCTGCAGGTCTTTTTTCTGGTTGAGGAAAACAATCAGACCGGCAGCCAATATAACAATTCCAAATAATTGTGTAAGCAGAAAATAATCCAGACCCGGGAATAGGCGCATGATCAGATATTTTATACCGAGATTAAAACTTTCATGCGGATTGCTGAAATAACGGGGTAGAAAACCGGTTAATTTGTTGCCAACCGTAAAAAACGGTAGATAAACGAGCAAGAACATTAAGGAAAAAGTCACCAGCCCCTTGATTCTTTGCCCCCGGTTGACAAATACCGGCAACAAAAGGGCCGGATATAGCTTGGTCGAGCTGGCCAGGGCCAGCGCAGCGATTGCCGGCAGCTTCTTTTTATCCGCGTTCAAATAGCAGGCGCTAACGATTAAAAATACGGTCAGTCCCTCCAGATGGCCGCTGTATGCAATTTCAAAAACGGCCAGGGGATTCCAGGCATATACAATGAGCCTTGCCGGTTCGAGACCATAGGTTTTGAGGAGCGCCACAAGAATCAGCAAAGTCAGTACGTCGAAAAAGACCATGAAGCTCTTAAACCCGCGGATGCTGCCGCCAGCCACCAGATAAAAGATCCGGAAAAACAATTGGGCACCGGCCGGATATATGGTTGGGTAATCCCGGCGATTGATGTTCGGATAGATGGTGTCGTCCCTTAGTGGTTTTAATTCATCCGCGGAGGGCGGATAAAGGTACGGATTGATGCCCGCTTGCTGCACCCGGGCATCCCAGATGTAGCGATACATGTCCTTTGACAGAACATCCGGATCGCTGGTTAAAAGAAATGCCCTGAAAGCAATAGCAAATAAAATTATTAAAATTATCAGCGTGTTAGAATGTCCAACCTGAGATCGATATTTAAAAATCAGGCAAACCGCGAGGAGGTAGAGGATGCTCAGAAACACAAATAAATACGTATACAAATGAATACCGGTTTTCGTAGAAAAAAGGGGCACAAAACCGCCAAGCTTGAAATTGCTTGAAATTAAATAAATATAGGGCAGCGGATATGACGCCCAAAACTCCGAAGCCGACATGAACAGCGTTGATTTTGAAACTGTGGGATTTATTTATCTGGGGTTTTTCCATACCCATGCTTCACCGAAAGAAAAAACACGTAAAAAAATCCAGCGGTATATATAACCAGAAAGGGGCTGATTAAATATTTGCTGTAGAAAAGAAACAGGACCAGCGCGCTCAAGGCGTAGAAACCAAAAATAAATTCGATTATTGATATAAAACTTACGGGTATGGAATAACGTTTACCCTGCCATCTGTCTTGTTTTTTTTTGATACCGTATTTGGGGGTGCGGACAAATCCGCTTTTGAGATTGAACAGCGCTTCCAATACAGCCTTGGTATTGTTTACCGCAATTCCGGTACCCAGGCACATCAAAAAGGGCAGATAGCGAATACGTTTTCTCCAGTCGCGGTAAAGAATACGCTGGGAAAAGAAGTACATGACTGTAGGGCCAAAAGTAGCCAGGCACAGCAAGGTGAAAATCATCAATGGATACGCCAGGCTTTTAAAAAACCATTGGGTCTGTAACATCGGTATGGAAATCAGGACCACGATAAGCATCATTGGATGCACCATGTAATGGGTCAGGTGCAAAAAAGCCTGAATTTTGACCAACGGAGAAACCCTGGATTTAAAAAGCCGTGCCAGGTTTTTTTGAGCTGTTTGAATAGACCCCTTGGCCCAGCGATGCTGCTGGGATTTGAAAGCGGTTATGGAAACCGGCAGCTCAGCCGGGCATACGACTTCCGGTGCGAATGTTAATTTCCATCCTTCCAGCTGCGCCCGGTAGCTCAGATCCAAATCTTCGGTGAGCGTATCGGCTTGCCAGCCACCGGCGTCCTCAATGGCTTTTTTGCGCCAAACGCCTGCCGTACCGTTAAAATTCATAAATAAACCGCCCCAGGCCCGGGAAGCCTGTTCCACCCCGAAGTGGCCGTCAATTCCCATGGACTGGGCCCTCGTCAGCAGTGAGTAGTCACTGTTAAGGTGTCCCCACCGGGTTTGAAGCATGCCTATTTTCGGATTGGCAAAATAGGGAACCGTTTCTTTCAGAAAATCGGGATTGGGAACAAAATCGGCGTCAAAAATTGCGATCAGCTCTCCGCTGGCGGTTTTGAGTCCCTCCTTGAGCGCTCCGGCCTTAAAACCTTGGCGGTTCTGGCGGTGAATATAAACAATGTTGAAGCCCCGGGCACGGATACTTTCAACAACAGACTTTGCGATGTCGCCCGTGTCATCGATGGAATCGTCAAGAACCTGAATTTCAATTAGATGCCGGGGATAATCAATACGGCACACGGATTCGATCAATCGTTTTACCACATAGCGCTCATTGTAAACCGGCAGTTGAACGGTCACCCGCGGCCAGTTTTTGGATGGTACTTTTTCGTAAAATTTTTTTTTGACCGCTGCATGGGTTCTGAGGGCTTTGGGGTAATTAAGGCGATAGTAAATCAGGAGGAAGTAGCAGTTCATGCCATAGGCAAAAAGTGCCACCAGGGCTGTAAGATAGAGCGCCAGATAAAAATATTGAAAGATGTCCGTCATTTTTCAAGGTCAAAATCAAAAATTAGCCAACCCCCCCGCATGGAAAAATTCATTTAGGAAATCAGACTTCCATGAGTGGTTCCCTTCTTTTGGGCTGGTGTTTTATGAACTTGCCGTTTGGAATCGGGTTCGAACTGTATCGAATATCTGGTGGAATTTAAATCTTGTCAAGCGCGAGACCCAATACAGAAAAAATGTTATATCAGGCATTCAGTTCATAAAGCCAATGATACGCTGATATGACTCAATGTCATGGCAGAAGCCCGGAAATAGCATTTATCCTTTTGGGGGAACCAGAGCAGATTTATTGCGTATACGCCTACGGGTTTTATAATGGCCACCAGATATAAAATGCAAGCATTAATTGCATTGACCAGATTTTAATCATTCACACCTCAGGTCGTAAATATAACCCCATCTGACGATCTGCATTTTGTGATATTGCAGATATCAATGATTTTCTGGGGTCGGAAAAACCTGCGCAAAGGAGATACATCAGGTTTTAAAGCGGATCCAAACCTGGGGTACCAAGTCGTTAGCCCGGGCAGCGTCATTGCTGACCCTACCTTTATACATGCTTAGGAAGTGTTGATTTAATTCAGATGGACAACCTGCCGGAAAAATTCGCAGAAATACAATTTCTCCTGCGATTCGGCCGAGTATTACACGGTGGTCATCACTATCAAACCCTCTTCACGAAATCATCACAGAGATATAACTTTTTTGTCACATCTATTTTTGTGCGATGATAGTTGCCATCCCATTGGTAACATCATAGATTTCAATAGTGAATCCCAGCGCCAGCAAAATGTCTTTTGTCCATTGGGGTGAAAGACGAAGTTTCCGGAAATAGCTTTTTTTCAGTGTCCATTGTTGATCTATCCGTTCATAGATCAGGTCGTGAACTTTTACATGGTCAGTTTCATATTCGAGAAAGCAGGTAAAAATAGTATTGGCGTCGCTTCTGACGGGAATGAATCGCTCTAATTCTTTCAATTCGTATTCCAGATCTCTAAATGTTAAGATAAAGCGCCCCCGGGCTTCCAGGGTTTTAAACACCTTGCTTGCAAGAGACCGGACCTCCTGGCGGGTGTTCAAATGTGTGAGCGTGTCGCCCATGCATACGCACAGCTCGATATTGCCGGTACAGTGACCGTCAAAATTCAAAAGGTCATCGCGTATCAGATCAATCATCAAACCCCGGGCGTTTTTTTTGAGTTCATCCAATAGCTTTTGGCTCAGATCAATAGCGGTTACCTTGAATCCAAGCTCGGCCAGCGGGACGGATTGAAACCCCGGCCCGGCACCCAGATCCACTGCCAATCCCAAGTGTTCAGGTCGAACCTGGTGATCTTTGAAAAATTGACGATTTTCAGACAACTTCAATTCAAACCCGCCATACATCCATGAATAATAATCTGAAAGTTGGCTTTCATAGTGCTTTTTTACACTGGCCATAATAACCTTCTTTCTTATAGCCGGCCATCCGAACCGGGTATTCTTTCTGATAGGGCAAAAGGCTTCATCTTTTTAACACGAGATAAAAATCACCTTTTACAAGCAGGGAATCAATTATTTGTTAAGATCCTGTAAAATTTGTTTCACCAATTTTCCATCGGCAAGCTTTCCAAAATGTTTCATTACGGGTCCCATGGCCTGCATGGCGCTTTTAAATTCGGTAAAGTCGATATTATCATTAATCCAGACAACGATTTCTTCTTTGGTGGCCATCCGGGGCAGATAAGAATCAAGTATTTCTAAATAATCGGAAGTCTCTTGTTTTTTGGCCTCCAGAACCGTATTTTCAGATTTCATCAGCTTTTGAATAATGCCGGTAATGTCGTCATCCGTGATTTCTTCCGGTTTTTTAGGCCGGGTGGTCTTTTTTCCGCTTTCTAAAGTAATGGGTACCGTTAAGCTCGGATATTCAGCCATAATCTGGCGAAGCGTATTTTTGGCCGCAACCTCTTTTTTTAGCATCGCGGTTTTAAGGTCCAGTTTGATTTTCGCATGCAAAGACATCGACATATCTTTATCCGATCCAATTTTATCGGTATCAGTATTTGACATTTTTCTCTCCTTTATACGTAAAAGTAAGTTCAGGGATGACCCAGCTGTTCGCAATCTGATTCACTTTTTCGATATTTTGAGGGTTCGGTTTTAGCATTTGTGCACTCAAACCATTGTCCCGGGTAACATAAAAATATGAAGCCTGCTAGATTCACAACCAAAAGCACATTAGCAAGCTTGACATCTTTGGCACAAGAAAAACTTTAAAGTCGTTATGTGAATGCATTTAATCTAATAACAAAGTTTTTCATTGCAAAATATTTATATTTACAACTATTGATATTGCTATAATCATCTCAGGTTTTTACGAAAGCGATCGGGTGAACTTAAAAAACTTGTGGATTTAAAGATTTGTGGTATTTAGAATTTGTCAGACCCGGTATTCTGAAATAAGAAACGTTAAAATCAATCAACGGGCAGCACATCGACAGCTGCAAGGATATCAAAATGGATAACAGCAAAACAAAAAGTCAAAAGTCATTGATCAATATGTTGATTATTCTGGCAGTTGTATTCGGTTTTTTGATTATGGGTTCCATCTGGAGATCCGAACTGGTGAGAAGTATCTATTTTATTGATACTAAAACGATAATTCTTAACGGTATTATTTTTCTCCTGTTTTTCATAGGGATTGCTCATCTGATCAGATCTTTTGTCCATTATTCCTATGAAGAAAAGCAAATCCAAACATTTATTACGGAAAAAGAGCTGGGCAACGAAGTTGTCATCGATAATCTCCCGACTGATTCGATTATTGCCAAACGATATGTTACGGTAAAGGATCTATACGACCGGCAGGTTCCCATCCATCACGGGGCCATTTCTTCAATTATGATTGCGGAAGAGTCCCTTCATCAATCATTTCCAAAGTTTGTGAATAACGTATTAATTCTTACCGGTGTATTTGGAACAATTGTTTCTTTAATTTTCGCACTCGTGGGAGCAAGCTCTGTATTACAAACCGCCTTGCCCGGTGAGGGCATGGGAGTGATGCTGCTCGGAATGAATACGGCCTTGACAACGACCGCCTCGGCTATTGTCTGTTATTTTCTGTTCACCTATTTTTTCCAGCGGTTAACCGATGTCCAAACCTATGTATTCGGGAGAGTTGAAGAAGCCGTTCTGATCCATATCGTTCCTGAATTCGCATTTGACAACGAGGCCTTGAATTTTAGAACCGAAAAATTGATAAAAGAGCTGCAAAAACTGGTGAAAGAAATGAAAAAAGGCAGCGGATTTATCCAGGACTCGTTGTCGGATTTGAATGAACACAATCAGGCTTACATCGAAAAATTGGCGGCGCTAATCAGCGGTCATGAGCATCAACTTGCCAAAACTGAACATGTGGCCACAAAACTGGAGTCGATTAAAGAAGTGCTAGTGAATGGTTTCAGGCTCAAGGATTGATCCTGCCGGGGGAACATAACAGAAAAGGTTCAAGGTTCAAGGTTGAATTAAGGAATATATCTGTTCTTAACTTTGAACTTTGCCTGCCCCGTTAAATTTTTTACCGAGCCCTGCCCATAGAGCTGGCAGTTCGTACTGGGGCTGGCTTTCCGATTTATTCAATGGGGGCCAAGATCATTTAACTGGGGAACCCGGAACTTTGAACCCTAACTAATCATGCATAATTTTCAAAACTACATAGACTTAAGACAAAATATGGGGCGCCGCAACACCGACACCTCTATGTGGCCCAGCTTTACGGATATCATGACCGTAATCTTGATGATTTTTATGCTGACCATGATAGTAGTCATCATCAAAAATTCTAATTTAGCGCAACAATTGATCAACAGAGAAAAAAGGGTAAAACTTATCGAAGAGGGTCTCGAAAAAAGTGAGCAAGACCGGGCCGAACTCCGGATTTTTATCACCAATCTGGAAGAAAAATTACGGGCCAAAGAAATGGAAATTATTTTGCTGGGCGACGAAAAAAAAGTGATGCGCAGCTCCCTTGAGGCCAAACTTGCCATTATCTCGGCATTGAAATCGGAATTGGGCGACATTAAAGAAGATGTTAGGGCCCTTGAATCAGAGATCGCGGCCAAGGAGACTGAAACGATAAAGTTAAAACGTGAATCAGAGGAAAGGATTGCTGAAATATCAGAAGAATCCAAAAGGCAAATTGCTGAAATTAAAGAACAAACCCTGAGACAAATTGAGGAATTCAACCGAAAATTCACGGCCCTCATGAGCCAATTGAGTAAAAAAGAAGATATCATTGTGATTTTGGATGCTGAAAAGAAAGATCTCGAATTGACCCTTGCCAAACAACGGCAGGCGTATTCTTTTCTGGAGGAAAAATACCACGAATTGATCCGGCCAGCCCGCAGTCCTTTGGACAAAAAGGTCGTAGCCGTTCATTATTCAAAAAAAGATGGCGACTATCGAATATTACTCAAAGATCTGGATGCGGCTGATTTTACACCGATAGATCTTCAGCAGCTGCATGCAAGGCTCGGCGCGCTGCAAAAAGAATGGCAGGACAAATTGTACGTTAAAATCATCATCCCGGAAGACAGCGGTTTGTCTTATAATGAGGCCTGGAGTTTCACCAAGGATACTCTCTCCCGCTATGATTACTATTACCAGGAAAAAAAAGATTGAGGCAATCAATGATGAAATCACATGAAGTCGATTATCAAATCATCGGCGATGACATTCAAATTATTGAAATTGAACTTGATCCGGGCGAAACGGTCATTGCCGAAGCGGGCGCCATGAATTACATGGATGACGGCATCGAATTTGAAGCTAAAATGGGAGACGGATCCAAGCCGGACAAAGGTCTTTTCGGAAAGCTTGTGGGTGCAGGTAAGCGGGCGCTCAGCGGTGAATCTATTTTTATGACACATTTCACCAACACGGGCCGGGGCCAAAAGCGCGTTGCGTTTGCAGCGCCCTACCCGGGAAAGATTATTCCGGTGGACATGACCAAGGTTCGCGGGCAACTCTTTTGTCAAAAAGATGCCTTTCTTTGCGCCGCCCTGGGTACCGAGGTCAGTATTGCTTTCAATAAACGCCTGGGGGCCGGGTTCTTCGGCGGCGAAGGCTTTATTTTACAGCGTCTCAGCGGCGACGGCCTGGCGTTCGTCCATGCCGGCGGAACGGTTATAAAAAAGACCCTTAAAAACGAACGCATTCGGGTTGATACGGGTTGTATTGTTGCGTTTACCACAGGTATTGATTATGACATCCAACGCGCCGGCAATCTCAAATCTATGTTTTTCGGCGGTGAAGGACTGTTTCTGGCAACTCTAAACGGTACCGGAACCGTTCTGCTCCAGAGCCTGCCGTTTTCAAGAATGGCCGATCGCATCCTGCAGCATGCCCCGGCGGCCGGCGGCAGCCAGAAGGGTGAAGGGTCTATACTCGGCGGCATCGGCAGATTGATAGATGGTCATTAGTCGATTTGCGGTCTATTTTATAACGTTTGTCTCACGCAAAGCCGCAAAGACGCATAAGATAGAAATAAAAAAAAGAGGATACTTAATCCAACGGCAAAAAGCAGTTCCAATTAAATATGATAAATTATTATTCGAAGAAGGCTTCCGTGCAGATATCATGGTTGAGGACACTGTTATCGTAGAACTCAAATCGGTTGAGTCAATCAAACCCGTACATAAAAAACAGCTTCTGACATACCTTAGGTTAACTGATAAAAAACTGGGCTTGCTGATCAACTTTGGATCTGCATTGATCAAGGATGGTATATTTCGAATAGTTAATGGACTCCCTGAATAAATCTTAGCGTCTGGGCGTCTTTGCGTGAGACATAATACACCATCGTCATTTATTAGTAATCACTGAACAGAAGGATAGTATGGAGCGAATAATTAATTAGCTTCCTGAATAAATCTTCGCGTCTGGGCGTCTTTGCGTGAGACATAACATATAATCCTTATTTATCAACATCACTGCACATGATGACAAAAATTCTCGATTACCTTAATACGGACATGTGGCGGATTCGCCTCAGCGATCTTCCGGTTAAAAAATCCTTTTTCATCAAACAAATCAGGATTTTCGTTCTGACCATACGCGAATTCAAGACGGATAAATGCTTGCTGAGAGCATCCGCATTAACCTTTTATTCAATACTTTCTATCGGTCCGGTTGTGGCCCTGGCCCTGGGGATTGCCAAGGGATTCGGTCTTGAAAAAAGATTGGTAAGCCAGGTTCTGGATAAGCTCCCGGCTCAGGAAGCGGTTTTGAGCCAAATCCTTCAATATGCACGCATACTCCTTGAAAATACCAAGGGCGGTGTCATTGCCGGTATTGGCATTATCATACTATTTTGGGCGGTTCTGAGGGTCTTTAATCATATTGAACGGGCATTTAATGATATCTGGCAAATAACAACATCGCGTATGTGGCGGAGGAAACTGAGTAATTATCTGGCGTTCATTGTAATCGCCCCGATTCTCTTGATGATGTACAGCAGTATCCCCGTTTTTATAACGACCCAACTCAGTTTAATTGCCGGAAAATTTGCGATATTTCAAAAAATAAGCCCGCTTATATACTTTCTTCTCAAATTATTCCCGTATTTTCTGATCTGGGGACTATTCACCTTTATTTATATATTGATACCGAACACTCGGGTAAATTTCATATCCGGTCTGCTGGCAGGGATCATCGCCGGCACCATTTATCTGCTGATACAGTGGGGGTACATCATCTTTCAGATAGGCGTCACACGTTATAATCCGATTTACGGCAGCCTGGCAGCCCTGCCACTGCTGCTGTTATGGCTGCATCTGGGCTGGGTGATCTTGCTCGTCGGTGCCGAATATTCTTATGCCCATCAGAATGTTGATACCTATGAGTTTGAACCGGATTATCTGAATATCAGTCCCTATTTTAAAAAACTGCTGACGCTGCAAATTGTGCATCTATTGATAAAAAAATTCTCCGAGGGACGGGCACCTTTAAGTGCGGTTAAAATATCCAAGAAATTGGAAATACCGATCCGGCTCGTTCATCAGATACTGGATGAGCTGGTGGGCTGCGGGCTGGTCTCCAATATGCGACCCGATGAGTACGAAGAGTCGATCTATCAGCCGGCAAGCGATATCGGTGCCTGGACGATAACATATGTGATGGATGCTTTGGAAAAAAGGGGGGTTAACCAGTTGCCGGTGGCCCAAACCCAGGAGTTAAACACCCTGTCGCAAAAACTGCGCGAACTGGGTGAAACAATTGAAATGTCGCCTGCCAATACACTTCTCAAAGATATTTAAAGCCTGCCTTCTTCAACCCCGTGACACGCCACCCGGGTCCCGGAATCCAGCCGAATGAGCCGGGGATCCTCACGGATACAGCGTTCATTCATATAAAGACAGCGAGCGTGGAATACGCAGCCGGGGGGAAGGTCAATGGGGGTGGGAACCTCGCCCTTCAGCTTGACATGCGCTGGTTTTTGGCGACCGAGCTCCGGAATGGCACTGAGCAACGCCTGGGTGTAGGGATGTCGGGGGGAGGCAAATAATTCTCCGGTATGGGCCAGTTCGCAGACGGTGCCCAGATACATGACCGCCACCCGGGTGCTGATGTGTTCGACAACAGACAAGTCATGGGTAATAAATAGATACGTCAACCCGCGCTTTTCCTGTGCTTCCATCAGCAGGTTGAGGATTTGGGCCTGGATGGAAACGTCCAGCGCTGAAACCGGTTCATCCGCCACAATAAACTCCGGGTCCACCATTAGCGCCCGGGCTATGCTGATCCGTTGCCGCTGTCCCCCTGAAAACTCGTGTGGGTATCGCGTGGCCCAGTTGGGTTCCACTCCCACCTGCTGCATGACTTCAGCGACCTTGTCTTTAACCTCCCGGGGCGTGATGGTTTTATTATGAAATATGACCGGCTCTTCCAGAGTTCGCTTAACTGTCATGCGGGGATTCAGTGAGGCATAGGGATCCTGAAAAATCATTTGCATTTTTTTACGATAGGGAAGCATTTTTTGCGGGTTCAGATTGTCAATTCTATTGGCTTGATAATATATTTCACCGCTGTTGGGTGGATATAATCCCAGAATTGCCCTTGCCAGGGTCGATTTTCCGCAGCCGCTTTCGCCGACCACGCCTAAGGTCTCGCCCGGCAGAATACTGAGGCTCACGCCGTTAAGGGCCTTGACCGTGGTTTTTAAGCGAACGATCCGGCCGTTTTGGAGCTTGAGCTGATCCAGCAAACCCCCCGATATGTCAAAATGCTTCACCAGGTTTTTTACCGTCAGCATTCCCTCGGCGTTGTTCATTCTGCACCACTTGGGGTATCTGTTAGCGGAACCCATTTACCGGTTTGAGGATCTCCGTGGGGCGACTTGCCAGTTTCAACCGCAACCATGTGGCAGGCGACCATGCGATGCTGGTTGCCGATGTGGATTAATTCCGGTACCTCCTTATCGCAAACGGCGCCCCGGTAGCCGCAACGGGGATGAAACGAGCATCCCGCAGGAATATCGGTTAAGGTCGGCATCATACCGGGTATCTGGTTTAACCGTGATCGGGGTTGAAGGCTGCCGGGCAGTGCTTTAATAAGCCCTCTGGTATAAGGGTGTTTGGGATCATGTATCACCTCTTGGGTGGATCCGTTTTCAGCAATTTTGCCTGCGTACATGACCGAAATTTTCTCGGTGACCTGCGACACGACGCTCAAATCATGCGTGATCAGAATAAAGCCCATTTTTTCGGACTCGCACAATTCAAGAAGCAGGTCCATGATTTCGGCCTGAATGGTGACGTCCAGGGCGGTAGTGGGTTCATCGGCAATGATCAAAGAGGGGTTGGTCAGCAGCGCAATGGCGACAACGATACGCTGCCGCATCCCCCCCGAACATTCGTGGGGGTACTGGGATAACCTTTTCTCCGGGGATGGAATATGAACTTTTTTCAATTTTTCAAGGGCGATGTCGATTGCATCCGCTTTGCTGATATTTTGATGCGCCAGCACCGTTTCCACCATCTGGGTGCTAATCGTAAGAACCGGATTCAGGGTCATCATGGGGTCCTGGAAAATCATGCTGATGCGGTTGCCGCGAATTTTGCGCATCTCTTCTTCGGGCAGTGTATTTAATTCCCGACCTTCGAACAGTATCTGTCCCCCGGAAACGTATCCGGGCTTGCTTAACAGGTTTATTATCGCAAAACCGGTTACCGATTTTCCGGCGCCGCTTTCTCCTACGATACCAAGGCGCTCACCTCTGTCTAACGTCAAACTGACGCCGTTGATGGCGGTGAGCTCGCCGAATCTCAAAGCGAATTTAACTTCCAGATCTATAACTTCCAGCAGATGAGTCATGTTTATACAAAATATAAAGTTTAAAGTGATCTAAAATGCCTAAAATTAAGAACGGATTTGTTCTTATTTCAATCTTTATAACTGTTACACAGCATGTTTTTATATAATATTAAATGACAGAATTCATTAACTTTAGGCAATTTAGGCATTTCGCACTTTAGGCACTTTTCTTTCTAACCTTTGTATAGCTTTGGATTCAACACATCCCGCAACCAATCACCTAAAAGAAGTACAACCAGTATAAAAATGACCAGCAGTACACCCGGGAAAAAGGTGATCCACCATGACCCGCTGAATATATATTCAAAACCGGAACGAATGAGCGATCCCAGAGAGGGTTTGGTAATGGGCATACCCAGGCCTAAAAATGAAAGGGCGGCCTCGCTCATCACCGCCTCGGCTACCTGAATAGTGGAAATGACCAGAACGGGCGTGAGGGTATTGGGTAAGATGTGGCGAAACATAATCTGCCAGCGATTGATGCCGATCACTCTGGCCGCCTCCACGTACTCCTTGTTCTTCTCCCCCAGCACCGAAGCACGAACTGTCCTGGCATAAATCGGCCAGTGAGATATCCCAATAATAATGACCAATAGCGGCACAGCCAGTTCAGCATAGCGCCCGACCCCGAATGCCAGCTTGAATATGGCGCTGGTAAAAATGGCAACCATCAGGTAGGGGATGGAAAATTGGATATCGGTAATCCGCATCAATACTGAATCAAGTTTTCCGCCAAAATAACCGGAAAACAGCCCGACCAGAATTCCGATTAATGCCTGGAGCAAAACCGCACCGATTCCGATGAGGAGGGATACCCGCAAGCCGTAAATCATGGTGCTTAATAGATCCCTGCCCTGGATATCGGTGCCTAACTTGAAATCCTGGCTGCCCTCCTCCATCCACACCGGCGGTGTTTCAGCATCCATGATATCGAAGGTTGCGCCATCATACGTATTATAGGGCGCCACAACCGGTGCCAGAACACAGATGACAACTATAACAGACAGGACCGAAAAACTTGCAATGGCAATCGGATCGCGTTTGAAGCTGTAGAGCAGATAGGAATTTTTGAATCGAGTCCAGGCGTTCATTTTGTTCCTGCAATTCGTACCGTGGGGTTGACAAACCCGTAGATAATATCGACCACCGTATTGACGACCACAAAAATCAACCCCACCACCACCAGGTAGGCGACCAAAAGGGATGAATCCGATCGTTCCACAGCCTCCAGAAACATAAATCCCATTCCCTGCCATTGAAAAACAGTTTCCGTCAAAATGGTAAAGGTAACCAAAATTCCCAGCTGAACGCCAAATACGGTGATTACCGGAAGCAGGGTATTTTTAAAGGCGTGTATGAACCAGACCCGCTGGCGGTGAAGCCCTTTGGCCCAGGCAAACTTGATATACTCGGTTTCCAGGATTTCCATCATTTCAGCACGCACCAGACGAATAAAAAGGGGCAACATGATAGACGAAAGCGATACACTGGGTAATACCAGATGTTTTAATCCATCCCAGGTGAAAAATCCGCTTTCCCATCCCCAGAGGTTAACGGTTTCTCCCCGTCCATAGGATGGCAGCCAGTTCAATTCCACCCCGAAAAGATAAATCAGGGCAATGGCCGTAAGAAATACCGGGATGGCTACACCAACGGTGCTGAGCGCCATTATAATGCGGGAGAACCAGCTCCTGGGATAAATGGCGGCATAGATGCCCGCCGGAATGGAGATGAAGATCAGGATAATGGCGGTGACAATCACCAGTTCAATGGTTGCCGGAGCTTTAGATACTATGACTGCCAGGGCCGGTTTTTTGTAGAAAAAAGATAGCCCCAGATCACCTTTGCAGGCATTTTTAAGAAATCGAAAATATTGGACATAAAAGGGGTCGTTTAATCCCAATTGATCCCGAATGACCTCGCGTTCGGCCGGTGTGACCCGTTCCCCGACCAGATCTCTGATCGGATCGCCGATCTGGTGCTGGATCGAAAATCCCACCAGGCTGATTACCAGCATTACGAAAATAGCTTGAATGATACGTCTGATGATGAATGCAAACATGGGCCAGTAATATCTTAAGCCAATAAATTGGGGGCAGGCGCATTGCATTTGATAACGAGCACCTGCCCCTTTTGGTTGTATCCGCAGTCCATTGTCCGAATTTCATCCCTGCAAAAATGAACAGAATAGATACCAAAGACTGCTCATTTCCACCTGACAACGGACCACCGGCCATTGACGGTTTTGCTACTTGATGACCAGATCACCTAAATACGGAAAGTTCATGGTGTTTACGATGGGCTTGATATCCACTCTGTTTTTACCGGCGTAGGAATGGTTCTGCCAGTGAAACGGCACAAAAGCAGCTTCATCGTACAGGATCTGCTCAATCTGTTTCAATATCGCGGTTCGCTTTTTCAGATCGGTCTCGGACTGAGCCGCCAGGGTCAATTCGTCGATTTTTGGATTGCAGTAATTACCGCTGTTATACTGGCCGTAGCCGGTTTCCTTGTTGGGACACATGCCCAGAAATTCGGTGAAATTACCCGAATCCTCCGTATCCGAGTGCCAGCCAATCATCTGGATGTCAGCCACCTGGGCGTCAAATTCATCCCAGTACTGGGCTTTGGGCATGGTCTTGAGGTTGACCTTGATACCAATTTTGGCCAGCATGGAAACGGTGGCCTCGGCAATTTTTTCATCATTTACATAGCGGTTATTAGGGGCAATCATGGTGACTTCAAAACCATCTGCGAATCCGGCCTCTTTCATTAACTTTTTGGCCTTCCGCAGGCTGTAACGCGGCTTGAGTTTCTCATTGTACCCCATATAGCCTTTGGGGCTCTGTTGGCCTGCCGTGGTGGCGGTGCCTTTCATGATCTTTTTGGCAATACCCTTATTATTGACGGCGTGGACGATCGCCTGGCGGACCTTCATATTCCTTAATTCAGGTCGCCGCTTCTGGTTTAACTGAAAGGTGATAATCCGGCCACCGGGAAAAGTCACCAGCTTGACTTTTTTATCCTTGCGGATTCTCGCAAAATCCTGGGGCGGTACCGGGGTGATAAAATCTACATCCCCGGAAAGCAGCGCGGCTACCCGGGTGGCATCCTCTTTGATCGGCGTCAGGATGATCTTGGAAACGTTGCCGGGGGAATCCTTATCCCAGTAGTCGGCGAATCTTTCAAGGGTATACCTGGCCCCCTGTTCCCATTGGGTAACCCTAAAGGGGCCTGTGCCGGATTCATTTTTTAACGCAAATGAAGGACCAATTTTTACGACCGCATCCTTGGGTTGACCGCTGGCATCCGTGCCGGTGTAGAATTTGCTGTCCAGGGGAAAAATATAGGTTGCCATGTTGATCAGCAGCGCGTAGGGCTTTTTGGTTTTGATATCCACGGTATGATCATCGACAATGGTGCAGCCGTCAAACGGTGTGAAAAGTCCTTTAAAATCCGGGCTCTTATAAAAGCGATCAAAGGTAAACTTCACATCCCTGGCCGTAAAAGGGTTGCCGCTGTGGAATTTGACGCCCTTTCGCAGATAAAAGCGCATGGTCAAGTCATCCAGGCGCTCCCACTTTACCGCCAGCCGGGGTTCAAAATGCATATCCTGGGCATAGCGCACCAGGGGGTCAAATACCCAGTGGGAGTACTGCAGCATCCCGCCCGACAACTGTACCTGTGGGTCCTGTGATACGGGACCTGCATCCAAACCCAGTCTCAGTGTTTTGGCACTTACCGTCGTGCCAAAAGAAAGCAGCATTAAAACTGCCAGACCGAATACAAGTAACTTTTTCATACTATCCTCCTTTCGAAATGACTGAAAACGGTTTCCATATGAAACCAGTTGTTGTAGTAATTTCGTTTATCACGCCTCCCACGCCCAAACGAATCCTTAAAAACAATCATCTTTATAGACTTTTATGTATATTTTAGAAGTTTTCGGGGGTCAAGAAAGAAAATGGAATGGAAGAGGATAATTAATTGAGGGGTCAGGGAGTTTTTTGATCCGCCATAGGTCTTTGGCGGACTGCATGAATCATCAGCGACTGCATCGTGCAAACTCATGCATAAGGGGTCGTAGCCAAAGAACAGC
>CAMYNZ010000041.1 GCA_947259865.1 uncultured Desulfobacterales bacterium
ACCCAAGAACATCGGTGCACGGGTTTCCCGGAGAGTATATAATGGCTATTTACGATTTTCTTCAAAAAGTCCCAGGTACTTTTCGTACCCTTCCTTTGCCAGATCTTCTTTGGGGATGAATTTTAAGGAAGCGGAATTAATGCCGTATTGCAGAGCCGTCGGCTTTGACAATAATTTGATCGCTAGGTCATTCTTCACCGAGGGCTTCTAAATCAGCAAGATCCTTTTTTCTGCCAAGTGCCCTTTTGTTCAGAACAAATTGTTCTCGCCCGATAAAATATACCGGGACCGTTCCATATATTCCTGCAACCGAGTTTGAGCGAGCCTTCTGCCATGGCACAGCCGTAATGGATGTAATAATATCGATGCGGACCGGTGGGACACCAAGTTGTATGACCTTACCTGAAGTCTCGAAATCTTCTGGTTTAAGTCCGACGGACCCGAATCCGAATTCATCCAAAGCCGATAAAATATGCCTGGCATTGACAGAATCAGGTTTCACAAAAATATCAAGATCACCGGTATATCGTGGCACGCCATGAAAAGCCAGAGCATAGGCGTCGATGATTATGTAATCAACTTTGTGTTTGTTGAATAACGCGAGCAGATCTCTGAAGTCGGGCTGTGCTTCCATGATATTGTTTTCTCAAATAGTCAACTGTTGCAACACGCTCGTCTGAGGGCCTATTCAGCCAGAAAGCCAGGTTTTCTTTGGCGGATGCGTAATTTTCAAGCGAATGTTTTTTTACTGTTTTTAATATCATATCAATACAATATCATGTTTTAAATTGTATTTAAATAGCCTATCCCCTCTACTTGCGATTTTCTTCAAACAGTTTTTGGTACTTTTCATATCCTTGCTTTTCCAGATCTTCTTTGGGGATGAATTTTAAAGAAGCGGAATTAAGACAGTAACGAAGACCCGTTGGTTTGGGCCCGTCGGGGAAGACATGCCCCAGGTGCGAATCGCCATGCTTGCTTCTGACCTCGGTGCGGACCATAAATAAACCTCGATCCTGTTTCTCGACTATATTGCCGGGTTCCAGGGGCTGGGTAAAACTTGGCCATCCGGTTCCCGACTCGAATTTATCCTTAGAGCTAAACAGAGGTTCACCGGATACAATATCCACATAGATCCCTTCTTTTTTGTTATCCCAGTATTCATTTTTAAACGGCGGTTCGGTACCGTCTTTCTGGGTGACTTTATACTGCAGCGGTGTTAAATTTTCGCGCAGAATATCTTTTCCGGGTTTTGTGTATGTTTGTGTGTTGGTATGCTTTTGTGCTGGTTCCATGGTATTCTCCCATACTTTTTTCAAAAACTGGTCGCGACCGGAATGGTAGCGGTACAGTTTGTAACGGATCGGACTTTTCTTATAATAGTCCTGATGATAATCTTCAGCCTTGTAGAATTTAGGAAGCTTGACGATTTCGGTGACGATCGGCTGCCAGAACCTGCCGGATTTATTCATTTTATCTCGGGATTCTTCAGCCTGCCGCCGCTGCTGGTCATCATGGTAAAAAATGGCAGTTCGATACTGGGATCCCCTGTCAGCGAATTGTCCGCCGGGATCGGTGGGGTTCACATGCATCCAGAATATATCCAGCAGTTTTTGGTAGGTTACCCGGGTCGGATCAAAAACTACCTGAACCGCTTCGGTATGACCCGTGCCTCCTGCTGAAACTTCCCGGTAGGTCGGATTGTCCTGATGCCCGCCGGTATAACCGGAAATCACCTCAATTACACCGTCTACCTTTTCAAAGTCTGATTCGGTGCACCAGAAGCAGCCGCCGGCGAAGGTGGCGGTTTTTAGATTATTGTTTTTTTCATTCATGGTATTTCCTGCTGAGCTTTCATGGTTTTGCAAATAATAAATCCCGGTTAATATTAGCAAAAATATTGATAGTTTATAAAAGATAGTCTTCATATCTATCTCCTTATCCGAATCATTTATATATATTCCCGATGATCTGTCGCACAAATCCTCACCGCATTACATTCTGAAATGCCAGGTTTTATGTGCTATCTAAGAATATATCACGTTAGAAATAAGATAGTATTGATATCTAGTGGGTCAAGATGTGGACAAGGTGGGACTGTTGAAAAAGATATAAGGCAAAGATGCAGGGTGAAATATAGCGTATAGCTGAAAGCTCTATTGAAAAATGGTTCAAAGTTCAACGTTCAAGGTTCAAAGTAACAAAGCTGGAAGGCTTGGAGGCTGGGAAGCCTGGAGGCTAATGCACGAAGCGCCGGTTTAACGTCGTTCGACCGGGCTCACCCCGGGCAGCTTTGCGTCTTTGTGTGACCACCATATTATTTGATGTTCGAGCTGGTTGCTTTATTTCAAAAGCGCACCGGCGACAATCGTCTTTTCGATTTCTTTGGTGCCTTCGTATATTTCCAGGATCTTGGCGTCGCGGTACAGTCGCTGAACTTTGTATTCATCGATGTAACCATAACCGCCGTGCATCTGAAGTGCCTCATCGGCGCACTCCACCGCCATTTTGCCGGAATACCATTTGGCCATGGCCGTCAAAGCATGATCCAGTTTATTCTGATCGGCCAGCCAGGCAGCTTCATAATACAAATTGCGGGCGGCTCGGATGCCGGTGGCCATTTCCGCCAGTTTAAACTGGGTCGCCTGAAAATCGGCAATGGGTTTTCCGAATTGACAGCGGCTTTTGGTATACCGGATGGATTCTTCAAGGGCGGCCCGGGCCAATCCGACTGCCTGGGCACAGATATGGAGTCGCGTTCTGTTGAAAAACTCCATTAAATGGTAGAATCCCTGACCTTCGGTTCCAATCAGGTTATCAAGGGGGATCCGGACGTCATTTAAAGCGAGTTCGGCAGTATCCGAGGCCCGGACACCCAACTTGCCCTTGATTTTTGTGGCTTTGTAACCGGCTGTATCCGTCGGCAGCAGTATGAAACTGAAACGCTGGTGGCGCGAAGGATTTTCAGGGTCGGTCTGACAGAACAGCATGATGTAATCGGCTCCGGTCACATCGCAACCGGCATCCGGTTCGGTGATGGCGGTGCCGACAATTGCCCGGCCTTCAACAATTTTGGGCAGAACCAGTTGCCGTTGGTCTTCGGTTCCAAACAGTATCAACAACTCGGCCCCGAAGGAAGTCGATAAAATCGCGGAAGCCATCCCCGGGTCTACGGCCCAGAACTCTTCGTTAATCAGACAGTGTTCCAAAAAGCCATACCCCGCACCACCGTAATCTTCATCGATAAAGACGCCTACAAATCCCAGATCACAGGCCTTTTTCCAGATTTTCAGATCAAATTTTTCTTCCCGGTCGAATTCAACGGCGCGGTCCTGAAATTCTCCTTTCGCAAATTTCCGGGCCGCTTTTACAATATCCTGTTGTTCCTTGGTTAAGTTAAAATCCATCCAATTTCTCCTTAAATTTTCGGATTTAGGATTTCGTGCTTCGAATTTCCCCGTTAGTATGGGGCTATCCTTCTTTGCGCCGCTTTTCTTCACCGCGAATTTCGCGCCTCAGCAGTTTGCCGACTTTGGATTTGGGCAGCATGTCTCTAAATTCGATATACTGGGGGATCTTGTAAGGTACGAGATTTTGGCGGCACCACTTAATGAGCTCGTAGCCTGTAATCCCTTTGATGTCCTCCTTGAGCACCACATAGGCTTTTATACGCTCGCCGACCTTTTCATCCGGAATCCCCACCACGCAGGATCCGATGACAGCCGGATGTTCCTGAAGAACAGATTCTATTTCCGAAGCCGATATACGATAGCCTTTGTGTTTGATGGTATCCACGGTTCGGTCAACGAAGTATAAGTTACCCTCTTCGTCCATGGACATAATATCAGCCGTGCGGTACCATGTGGCCCCTTCAAGATCAATAAAAGAACCGGCAGTTTCCTCCGGCTTTTTCAAATAACCGGTTACCATGCATTCGGAAGAAACCAGCAACTCACCCGGTTCGCCGGTCAATACCGGCGCCAGGGTCGCAGGATCGACAATCTTGACCTTTTTGCTTGGAACGATGCGGCCCACGCTTTTCGGCGGATTCTCAACATCTACCGGACACATGGAGACACCACCGCAGGTTTCAGTGGCCCCGTATCCTTGATGAATCGTTTTGGCAAATTTAGCCTGCCAGCGCTTGCCGATTTCAACCGGGAGAACATCGCCGGCACTAAACCAGTATGACACCGAGCTGAGATCATACTGGTCCAGGCGATAATGCTCCAAAATCATGCGGTACAGGGTTGGGACACCAATCATGGTTGTGGCGCTAAAGCGCTGGATGGCGTCAAAGGCGGCGTCCAAATTTATTCGGGGCTGAAGAATCAAGGTGCCGCCTGCCAGCAGGGTAGCCAGACCGCAGGTCTGCCCCAGAATATGAAATAATGGGGCGTTTCCCATGATAACGTTTTCTTCGGCCGGAAATAGTGAATCCGTGATTCTAATCTGCTCTTCTGCTGAAACCATAAACAGATTATGTGAAATCGGAACGCCTTTGGGAAACTTTGTGGTGCCCCCGGTATATAGAATTTCGGCAGTGGCATCCCCGTCCCGTCGGCTTTCCTGTAGCGCTGCAGGCGGGTTATTGAATTGGGACAGCAGTTTTTTAAATGAATATATGTTTTCCCGTAAGGCGATTTTGCCTCGCGGAATAATATCAAACAGGTATCCGAAATATCGTTTCCACCAGGGCAGGAGATCAGCCATTTTGGTTACGATCACCCTATGAAGGGGGGTTTCTGAAAGCACACTCGTTACATAACCAAAATTGGTATCTGCGCAGACAATAGCTTCAGCATCGCTGTCATTGGCGATATACTTTAGATCGTGGGGCGTATATATCGGGGTGATGGGTACACAAACACCGCCGATCTTCTGAATGCCCAGCCAGGCGACCACCCACTGGATACTGTTGGGAATATATATTATAATTTTCTGACCGGGTTCAACGCCCATGTCAGTTAAGCCTGCGGCAAAACGGTCAACCAGATCCCTGAGCCGGCGATATGAAAACCGTGTCCCCAAGTAGATCACGGCCGTATTGTCTTTTCGTCTTTGGGCCGCAGTTTCAAAAGTTGAAAATATGTTGTTATTGACTGTTTTTTTCATGCCGATATTCAAATTCCAAAATAGGCTGATTTTACCTCGGGGTTGTCCATCAGTTCTTCCCCGGTACCCGATAACGCCAGCATACCATTTTCAATGACATATCCGCGTTCAATAAACGGTAGTATCGGTCGGGCAAATTGTTCGGTGATTAAAATCGTAATGCCGGATTCTTTTCGAAGACTTTTTATGGCATCCACCAGCATGGTCTGCAGCATGGGGCTTAGCCCCAGCAGCGGTTCATCCAGCAGCAGCAATGTTGGCTTTAGGATCAGAGTCATGCCGATTGCCAGCATTTGCTGTTCGCCACCGCTCAAAAAACCGGCTTTGCGTCGTTTTAGATCCGACAGGGCCGGGAAAATCGTAAAAACATAGTCCATCCGTTCCGCTAATTCCGGTTTTTTTACCTGATGACCGGCGATTTTCATATTTTCAACAACATCGCTTTCCGGAAAAATAGGGTGCCGCTCCCGGGATAACACCAATCCTCTCTTTACCCGGTCGTACGGCTGGGTTTCGGTGATGTTTTTACCCTGGAAAATAATTTCGCCGTATATGTTTATCCTTTCGCCGCCCTTGCGCTGCTCTTTGATTTTCATATCGATGATGAGCCCTGAAATGGTGTTCATCAGGGTGGTCTTGCCGGCACTATTGGAGCCGATGACACCCACAATCTCACCTTCGTTGACCATCATGGAGAAATCATTCAACGCCAGGGCGTTTTCGAAAAATACCATCAGGTTTTTTACTTCAAGCACTCGATCACCATGCATTCAAGTTTAACTGTTGGAATTATAGATTGCCCATTTCCTCATTTAGGCTGGGCTTCGGTGAAAACGAAGGTTTATATTTAGCCGCAGACACACGCAGACTTTTGTTCGGCCGACCTGGCCGAACAAAACATGCAATCGCTTCGCGATATTTAATTGCTGATTTCATACCCCTTCGAAACTTAACAAAGCAGTTTTTGTTTAAAGGGACTATTGCCCGCAGGGCATGTAGTTTTACCTCTGCCAGGTCGGCAGAGGTAAAGTTCTTGTCTGCGTCCGTCTGCGGCTAATTTAAAATAACATTTTTCTACTTTCACAATCCAAAATCTCTAATCCGAGGCCCCAATCCGAGATCTAAAATCATCCGAATGTTACTCCGTGCCCAGGTAGGCATTCTTAACCTCCCGGCTTTCCATTACATCTGTGACATTACCGTCAGCTATTTTTTGCCCGAAGTTGAGCACGATCAAACGATCGGCAATTCTAAAAAGCTCTTTCAAACGGTGTTCGATCATGATAATCGTTTTGCCCTGCTGGCGGAGTTTTTCAATGATAGGCAGAATGCTGGCCACCTCTGCCAGACTCAAACCGGAAAAAAGCTCGTCCAGAATCATCAGATCCGGGTTGAGGGCAATGGCTTTGGCCAGTTCCAATCGCTTTAAATACCCCTGGGGCAATACACTGGCAGCTTTGTAGGCCACCATAGCATCCCGTTCAAAGCCAACCTCTTCCAGCAGGTCCAGGGCCACTGCGTCGCGGTCGCCATATTTTCCACCGACCATCTGTTTAACCCGGGGGGAATACAACGGGATGATCATATTCTTATAGGCCGGCAGCTGGTAGAAGGGTTTTACCATCTGGAATGTCCGAGCAATACCCAACCGTACGATTTTATAGGGCGGCCAACCGGTTATGCCTTGACCGCGATATCGTATATCTCCCTGTGCCGGTTTAACAAAACCTGTGATCAGATTGACGGCCGTCGTTTTTCCGGAACCGTTGGGTCCGATCAGGCCTAAAAGTTCACCTTCGACAAGCTCAAAACTCAAATCATGGATGGCCTGCACACCGCCGAAATTTTTATATAGACGGGTGACTTTTAGCAGAGGAGAAGGGCTCATCGTTCTACCTCCACCCATCTCTCAAATTGATGATATTTGCGCTGAATGTAGTGGAAAATCCCTTCCGGTAGGGCGACGGTAAATATGACCAGAAACAATCCGTAGAATACAATTCTAAGCCCGCCCAGCCCGCGCAGGATCTCCGATAAAGGGACCAGAATGAAGGCGCCCAGGGTTGACCCGGCCAGCGTCCCGATACCGCCGACGACCGCCGCTGCGATGGGCAGAATCGAATAATCCAGAGCAAATACCGGCATGCCGACAAACAGGTAAATATGGGTCATATAGGCACCGGCAAACGCACCCACGGAACTGGCAATAAACAACGCCTGAATCTTAAACCAGTAGATATTGATTCCAGCGTTCATGACGGACCGGTCGTTGTCGTTGATACCTTTCAATACCAGGCCGAAATCTGACTCCATCAGACGCCTGAAACCGAACAAGGCGGCCAGAAGGGCGGCAATGATAAGATAAATTTCCACCCATTTTGTCGGCAGCGGCGCAAGGCCGCTGAGCCCCTCGGTCCCGCCGAATATTCGCGTCGCTTCGACAATTCGAACCAGCATCAGGGGTAACACCAGCGTGACCATCGAAAAGTAGATTCCGCGAAGTCTTAGAACCGGTATCAGCAATAGGGTGCACAGCAGACCGCCGAACATAGTCGCCAGCGGGATTGTCACCACCGGGGGCCACCCCCAGTAGTGATTCATGATACCGGCCAGATAAGCACCGGTTCCGAAAAATAATGCCTGGCCCAGGGATATCATTCCGCTTTGAGCCAGAATATCCCAGCTGATGGCCAACAGGGCAAAGACGCATACTGAAAGTAAAACCCGCTGCCAATAGACACTCAAGACCAGGGACAAAACCAGCAATCCCACAATCGGCAGCAATCTGGGGGCAGACAAATAGAGCATCTCCCTCCAGGAGCAAAGCGCAAACACATCGCTGGATCTGACTTTTATACCCCTGTCTATTCGTTCTTTGCGTCTTTTCACCGGTTATATCCTTTCCTCCAGTTCTTTTTGTTCGCCAAATAGACCTGAAGGTCTGAAAACCAGTATCCCCAGGATCGCAATCAATGGGACCAGCATAACCCAGTGGCTCTCAAGATAGGTTACCGTAATGGTTTGACCATACCCAATTAAAAAGGAGGCCAGCACCAATCCGCCGGTGGAACCCAAGCCCCCTACAATGCACACGGCCAGCGCATTGATCAGAACACTGTAGCCCTGCTCGACGTTAATGGTCCCCAAAGGTAAAATAACGATGGCGGCGACGGCCGCATATGCCGCGCCGAAGGACACGCTGAACATCGCCACCCGGTCGGTGTTGATGCCCAGGCTCAAAGCGGTTCTTTCCTCCTGGGCAATTCCACGAAATCGCAGGCCCGTCCGTGTATGGTGTGTGAAAAACCACAGGAAACCGGCCATGGCAACTCCAATCAACACGATGAATATGCGCTGCAGGTCAATGACCACCTGGCCAATTTCGATGCTGGTATCAATAAAAACAGGCAGCGAATACTCAAACCCGATAAAGCCTAAATACTTAAACAGTTCCAGGAGTGCCAGCCCGATACCGAAGGTGGCGATGACTTCGGACAATACCATGCCCCGGATCCTCAGCAGCACGAAACGATACATCAACGCGCCGGCTACAGCAGTCAGGGCCACCGCGCATAAAACAGCCAGAAAATAGGGCAGGCCGATCGTGTTAAAAAACACCCAGGATAATAAAGCTCCCAGTATGTACAAAGCGCCATAGGCAAAATTGGCGACCCCGCTGATCCCGAATGTGAGGTTAAACCCCAGGGCCACCAGCACCAATATGACGCTGTTAACAAAACCGTAGACTAACGTATGGGCAAACATGGAGAAGCTATTTTACTGTCAGGTTGATCGTTTTTCTTGAAATAGATATGCAGAGGCTATTTCCGGGTGCCGGCAACGCGTTTGCAATAGAACCAAGGACCGCCAGATTATAGAAAAAACCTGCCCGCCTTGCCCAATGTGCAATGGCGAGCAGGTAATATTTTTAGTTTTCGGTTGTATAAATCTGTGCTTTACTCAGGTTAAGCCGTTTAAAGGTGCAGAGTTCAGAGGTTTGGGGTTAAGCTAACCTTGAACGTTAAACGGGGAACCCGGAACCACTTAATTTTTGCTGTAAAAATTAATCTAACGTTTTTTTACCCAGGAAGGTAAAATGATATCACCCTCGGCCACGCTTTTGGGATAAACGATCTTTCTTTTTCCGCCATCCGTCCACTGAAAAAAGGCTCCAACGGCGGTTTCGGCCGGATCGGTTCCATAGATCACCTGATGACCCTCATCAAAGCGGATACGACCCATAACCCCTCGCCGGTCGGTTTTTTCGATCTCGGCCACGATGGCATCCGGATCCAGGGAGTCGGCCCGTTCGATAGCCTCTTTGAGGATGTACACGGTTTCATAGGACGGAGCAGGACCATGGCCGGATTGGATCCCTTTGCCGTAGGCATTTTTGTATTTATTGTAGAAATTTCTGGCCGGCGCGTATTTCGCCGAAGGCATGTTTCCCAATTCAAATACGGCATTCATAAGCCCACCGATTTTACCGTCAAAGGTGTTCCAGGCGACTTCACCGGCCATCGGTGAAATAAATCCCGCGATCAGTCCCGGAACTTTGATACTTTTCCACTGTTTGACCAGAACCCCGCTTTCAGGCATATCAAAACAGGTGAACAGAACCCCGGCTCCTTTGGCCTTGGCTTTCATCAAGGCCGAGGAGAAATCTGAAAATCCGGTGGGAAACTGATCATGGCCGACAACTTCCATACCCAATTTCGGATAGACTTTTTTGGCCATAGCTCCCGCCGTGCCTCTGGCCCAGGCAACGTCCTGGTTCATGATATAAACTTTGTCAAAACCAAAATCTTTTTTCAAAGTTGCATTGGTTCCGGCTAAGAGTTTGGCCCAGTAAATGACGTTTAAAGATACCCTGAAAACATATTTGTATTTTTCAGGATCGGCTTTAATTTTGGCCTCTGAAGCGGGGCTCATCGCGATGCTGCCCAGCATGGGCATTTTGTACTTGGCAAAAATATCCATGCCCGCCAGCAAAGCTTCGGATCGGAACGGCCCGACCACAATAGCCACGGGCTTCTTCTCCAGGATCAATTTTTCTATTCCCAGTAAAGCTTCCGGTACCGGAACTCCGGCGGCTGCATCGCGCAGATCGGCGGCTACAATCTTGAAGGGGCGCTTAACGCCACCGACGCTTACCCCACCTTTTCTGTTTATTTCACCCACGGCCAATTGAACCGCTTTATGGGACTCTTTGCCCTCTAAAAATCCCAAAGAAGTCGGCACCCCGATAACAATGGGCTCTGCAGCAAGTACGGGGACATCAGGAGCCACCCAGATAACAGATACGACCAACAAAAGACCGATAACCAATATTTTCTTTTTCATCTCCTACCTCCTCTAAATAATCTCATCAGGTTTGAGCTAGCTTGCAGTATTATTAACAGCAATTCTCTTGTAGGAACTATCAATTATTTTAAATGTGCTGGATGATTTGGAATACAGTCGTAGCTATAGTGTAGCTATTAAAGCCGACTTTATATGTCAAGGAAATAATCGCTTCAAACTATTGAGAAAATGAAAATTGATCAAAATTGGCGTGGATTGGTAGCTTAGAAAGCAGCTGCCCGGCGGCACCGGACCAAAAGGTAATAGATGGGGATGAGGATCAGATTCAGGCGATATTCAGAGAGGGATAATATAGATCTATGATCCCGGCCTTAGATATTTAAGTATAGCCGGAACCATACATCAATTTAATACTATTCGGTTCTTCTCCAATTTAGTTGGAGAGGTGGGTCAAAGGATTCCAGGGGTCAAGGATTCAAGTGTTTGTTTTCTAAAGACGTTATCAGCGTCTTTAGCATTCTTTCGCTTTCTATGATGTCTTTTTTTAGCCTACCCAATACACCTTTTTCAATACTTTCAATTTTTTGTAACTCTTTAGCATTTAACTCGACCCCTTGAATCCTTGACCCCTTGTACCCTCTGGGATCATAGCTGATACAGCGGGGATAACAGCTTACTCTGCTTTAAATAAATACAACTAATCCGGGCATGATCCTAATATTTTAACTAAAGCTTTTCCTGCAGGGCTGCGGCTGCTTTGCCTGCTGCCGATAATCGGCGGGCCGCCTCTTTCTTTTTCACGATACTGACATCACCGGCTGCCACATAGTCTACGGCCTTTACATCACAGAAACGGACACATTGCGGATCGCCGTCGCAGAGGTCGCATTTGATAACCTTTCTATCGATATGGTTGAAGCTCATGGCCCCAAAAGGGCAGACGGCCACACAGGTGCGACAACCGATGCACACATCATAGTCGACTTCCACCCGGTCTTTGGCTTCATTTTGGGAGATGGCATTGACCGGACAACCCTGCATACAGGGAGCATCCTGACACTGCTGACACGACATGGGAACATACAGGCCCTCCGCTTCCCACTTCATTACTTTTATACGACTGCGAGCAGGATTGGATATGCCGTCGTGCTTCACCGCACAGACGAGTTCGCACAGCCGGCATCCGGTGCATTTTTCATAGTCTATCATCAAAACTTTACCCATGGGTTCCATTTATATTCTCCTTTCGGCGTGATCACAGCAGTTGGGACGGTTCTTTTTCCAGGCCCAGACGTTTCAGCGTTTCTGCCTTCGGCGTGCCGTTTTTATTTAAACCTTTGAATTCGTAAAACTCATCGATCATGTCGATAAATTTCTGCCTGTCAATGGTCATGCCGATCACATCGGGTGCCCCGCGCAGGCAGGGTTCATCAAAATAACGATCACACAGCGTATCGCCTTTTTTCAAATCATTGCGGGTTAATCCCTCCCTGAGGTTAAACATTCTTTCGATCATGTTAGCCCTCTCGGCAATGGTCCAAATTTCTTTCGGGCTCAGTTCAAGCCCGGTGTTGTAATAGATTACCTTGGGCCAGTCCTCAAAATTGGGGAGCGTTGCACCCAGAAATGTCGTATGATACTTGCAGATACCCAGGCAATCCACCGCCATGTAGCAGTTTTCCTGCCAGTAAACCATCCAGGCCTTGCCTTCATATGAGGTGTGATCGGAACTCATCTTGCCTTTATAGGGAACGGGACTGCCGTATATTTTTCTCAGCACTTTTTCGGGCAAATGATAAAGGTCGATTGCCGGCCGGCTTCTCAAGTGATCGGAACCCCGGGATGCGGTGGCAACATTAAGCGCCAGTGCCGGGGTCGCCCTTTCGTCCGAATGCAGGTTGTTCATGCCTTTTACCTGGACAAGATAGTCAAAGGAGTTCTTGCCGATCTTTTCAGAGGCCGGAATACCGCCGTCGGCCAGTGTATCCGCCAGCCAGCCCTTTCTATAGGTAATGCGTTCCACCATCTCCAGCAATGCTTCGTCGTTGCCGAATTTTAAATCCAGACCGTCGGTATCTTTGGCGGTGAGAATACCCTTCTCGTAAAGTTCCATGGCCCAGGAGATGATACTGCCGGTCTCCAGATTATCCAGGCCGAACTGGTTGACCAGATGATTGCCGGTCAAAACGGTTTCAGCACTTGTGCAGCCCGGTTCTGAACCAAAGGCACCCTGGGAGGTATATTCCGGTCCTTCATCGTATTTGCCGGCATATGGGCCGGACGGTATTTTGTACTGGGCGCGGCAATGGATCTGACAACCGAAGCAACCGGTCATGTGATGCGGGCCCATAGTTTCGGTTGCGATATCGTCAAGCCGTTCCGGCTCGATATCATCGGCGTACTCCAATTGGTTTAACTGGAAATTTCGGGTTCGAAGACCGCCCCAGCAATTGGTTGCACCCCAGATAAAGGGAGTTCCCAGTATGCCCTGGGTTTGATTGACCTTTGCACTGGTGATTTGCTCGATAAACCGCTTGTTATATTCATAGGCTTCGACGGGATGGGCCAGATGGATGTCCATGGTGCCCCTGGCGGCGACGGCCTTCAGGTTTTTGGAACCCATCACGCAGCCCATACCTGTCCGACCGCCGGAATTTTTAATACCGGTCATAACATTTGCAAATGTCACTAAGTTTTCTCCGGCCGGACCGATGACACAGCTTTTTATCTCCTCATCGCCGAGTTCTTCCCGGATGGCCCATTGGCTTTCGGTTGTCGTTCTTCCCCATATATTGGCCGCATCCAGGATTTTGATCTCGCCGTTGTGGATAAAAAGATAGACCGGGGCTTTAGACTTACCTGTTATCACCAGGTGGTGAAAACCGGCCCAGGCCAGTTCAGGGGCGAAAAATCCGCCCATGTTAGTGCTGCCAAGCAAACCGGTGAGTGGCGATTTAGCCATTATATGAGTTCTGGCGGTTGCCGAAGCACAGGTTGCCGTCAGGAGACCGCCGCTGATGATAAGCGCATTGTCGGGTCCCAAGGGATCGCAGCCTTTTTTTGTATGGTTGTACAACAGATACGCATCCAGTCCTCTGCCGCCGATATATTTTTTGCGCATCTCCAATGAGATGGGCTTGGTCTCAATATCACCGGTAGTAAGATCAATATATGCTATCTTGCGGTTCAATGCCATTTCACTTTCCCCCTTTTTTTGCAGCTTTTCTTTTCGCAGCCGCTTCTTTCTCAGCTATGGTAGCTTCCACTATTTTCCGGTTAATATCCCACACCGGCCCACGTATGCGAGGAAGCGTAGGGTTCACCCAGACCAATCGATACTCCATGCCACAGGTCGGACATTTGACGTGTTTTGCCCCGGCCTCAGGCTGTATTCTTCCCATACAGCCGGGATTGTGGCACCTGACCTTGCCGAAAGTTCTGGTTTTTCGAAGACTTTCGGCGGATGACAATTTTTCTGTGTCTATTGCCATAATGTTCTCCTTTGTGTGAATCACAGCAAATTTGTTTAGTTCATCATTATGAACAAACCAAGTCGGTAGAAATTATCATAATGAAAACTTTTGTCAAGGAAAAAACGCCTAAGCTTGTTATATTTATAAAATGAGTAAAAATGATATTGACAAGCCGCAGCGGAGCGTATAGTGTGTTTATAAAAATTATGTTCATCATGGTGAACAATGACCACACAGTATAAAGCCCCCATCGTAAAAAAGGCATTTCAAATACTAAGGCTGATTTCCGATTCCGACCGGGGCGTGCGGCTCAGTGCGCTTTCCAAGGAGCTGGCAATCAGCAAAAGTACCGTCCACGGGATAACCTCGGCCTTAGAGGAATTGGGTGTTATCATACGAGATCCCCTGACCAAGCGCTACACATTGGGGCTGACGCTTTTTGAACTTGGACGGGGGGCTTATGGCAGGGTCGATATGAAAGATACTGCCAGACCCATTCTGGAAGACCTGATGGGAAGGGCCCGGGAATCGGTTTTTTTGGGTGTCAAAAACGGGGAGCACCTCACCATTCTGGATATCGTTGAATCCAGCCAGGATCTGAAGATTACGGCCTCTATCGGAATGAGAATTCCTCTTTTCGCCGGGGCCGCCGGTAAGGTATTTTTGTCATCAATGCCGGAAGCGCAGGCCATCGATCTCATCCGATCAAAGGGAATTTATAAATTCACAGAAAATACCATCACAAATCCCGAAAGCTATCTCCAGGAGATCAGAACCGTCAGGCAAAAGGGGTATGCTATTGATGACGAGGAATATATTCCGGGCGTTCGGGCCGTAGCATCACCGGTTTGGGGCAACGGCCAACCCCTGTCAGCGATCTGGGTGGTGGGTTTCAAACCCAGCCTGGGGGATGACAAAATGAAGCTTCTGATAAAAGAAACCAAAAGGGCGGCTGAAACGATCAGTCGTCTAATCGAAAAACAAACCGCCACTTCCAGAAGCGGTTTCAAAATTACGCCTGAGGCGGGCAAGCCTTAGATTAGGTTCAAGGCCCCCGCCATAAATCAGCGGGATTTCACATCTTGATTCTAGGGATTAAGAATTTCAACAAAGTGTAATATTCGGTTAGCCGGGTATATCGCGGCTGGAAGCCGCTCCCACAGATCGATGATGCATGTGTGGGAGCGGCTTTCAGCCGCGATCGGCGCAATAAAGCTCATAGCTCAAATCTTAAAAATAAATGCTAAGTCCCGCGCTGTAAAGCGGAGAGAAGTGGTTTCGAAATCATCCGTGCTATTGGAGTGTTCATGGCGTTAAATCGTAAGATAGCCTGTATTAATCTTGATTCCAACGAGATTGACGTTAAGCCCATTTCCGTGGAATGGCGGCGCAAATTTCTCGGTGGCAGAGGGCTCAACGCATATCTGGCCGTCAAACAAATTTCGCCGGGGTGCGATCCCTTAGCACCGGAAAACGCCGTTATAATCGGTTCCGGTTTGTTGGGCGGAACTCTGATAGCACCCTTTGAATGCACCCAAATCGTGACCAAGTCCCCCCTGACCCAACTTTTAGGGCGTGCTGCCCTCAGCGGGTATTTTGCCTCGGAGATGAGATGGGCCGGTTATGACCATCTGGTTGTCAAGGGACGCGCTCGAAATCCGGTCTATATCTGGATTCACAACGGCAATATTCAGATCAGAAACGCCCGCCATATCTGGGGCAAAGGGGTGTTTGAATCCCGGGATCTGTTAAATAAGGAATTGGGGGATGAAAACATTCGGACTATCAGTATCGGGCCGGCAGGTGAAAATCTTGTCCGGTACGGCAACATCACAGGCGACCGAAATCAGGTTTCGGGACGTACCGGCATGGGAGCGGTGCTTGGCAGCAAGAATGTCAAAGCCATTGTCTGCCGGGGAGAAATGGACATTCAAATAAAGCATCCTGGCGCCGCCCTGTCATTCCAAAAAGAATTTTTGGATATGGCGCTGTCCAGGCGACGGAGCCCCTCCGGCTTGGAGACAACAGCCCGTGAAGATGAATCAGCCCGCAACATTAAACTGTTGGCTGAATCCGGCCCGCGGTTTGAGAATGCATTTTATCCGGACCACAATCTGGTTGCGGATTTGGGGCTGGATCCTCTGGCCACCGAATGTATGGTCCGATGGGCAGGCGCGCTGTATGACAAAAAGATCATTACCCCCAAAGATACCGGGGGATTGCAGTTGCGGCCGGGTGACCCACAAACCCTACAAGACATGATAACCCAAATTGCAGTCCGTGAGGGGTTCGGAGATATCCTGGCCCGGGGGCCGGTGTCGGCTGCGCGGAAGATCGGAACCGAGAGCCTAAACCTTTTTACCCCGCCCACCCGGTTGATCAGAATGCACAGGGAGGATACCTTTGATCCCGTACCCCATGCCGTAACCCCAAAATTCCATCGGTCTTCAAATGCTGCCAGGCACCATTTTACGACTGATCCTAAACATCTACCGCAAAAAGATGCCGAACGCTCCGGCCAAACCGGCGATCGGACGGCAGACCTTCCGGAAGCGCGTCAGGAGAAATTCAGCGGATCTGCCGGTAAGATTTTCTGGCTGGAATTATATGAAATGCTGTCCCAGTGTTTGGGGCTCTGTGTGGCTCAAATCCCATGCCTGAACGCGGATCCTAAAGACGTCTCCCTGTTTAAAAAGATGATAGCGCTGAATACTGGTTTGACCATAAGCGAAAAAGATCTTCAGGATGCCGCCTATCGTTGCCATGCGATTGAACGGTTATTTAATTTGCGTGAAAGTGCGGTCAGCATGCAAAAGCAGGGTAGGGCGCACGAATTGGATTTTCCTTTCGATCTGCATCTGCCCCAAAAACTGCTTAACAATTTTGATCTGAAAAAGGTGAGACGACTGGTAAATGATCATTACCGCTTGAATGGATGGGACAAGGCGGCGGTTTTAAAGTTGAAAATACTTAAAGAACTCAAACTCAGTGACCTGTGGCCACTGGTAAAACCAAAGGGAGACCGATAGATGTCAACGAGGGTACTTGTTGCCGATCCTAAAAAATGCACAGGCTGCAAGCTGTGCCAGATCGCGTGTTCGATAAAACAGCGCGGTGTAAGCAACCCCGCAAGGTCCCGCATTCGAATCATCGATTGGAACAACCAGGGGAATTTTCTTCCCGTGAGCTGTCAGCAATGCGAAGATGCGCCCTGCATGGCTGCCTGTCCGCGAGAAGCTATCTACCGGGACCATAGTCTTGCCCGTATCGCCATCGACTTTGAACGATGCATCAGTTGTAAGTTGTGCGTTTCAGCCTGTCCTTTTGGTGCAATGGGATTTGATACGGAACGACAGAAGGTGTTTAAATGCAATCTGTGTGACGGTGATCCCCAGTGCGTGCGGTTTTGCTATCCAGAGTCTCTGAATTTTGTAGACGAATGCACGATTCAATACGCCCGCGCCAGAAGGTCTGCACTGAGAGCATCGGTCACCCGCCGGGCGGATAAACCCGCCACAGGTCACTGGCGGATAAACCCGCCACAGGTCACTGGCGGATAAACCCGCCACAGGTCACTGGCGGGTAAACCCGCCACAGGTCACTGGCGGATAAACCCGCCACAGGTCACTGGCGGATAAACCCGCCAGAGATCTTTGGCCGATAAAGATAAACGTAAGAGATCTTGTCTCTTTTCTCGTCAAAAACCATGGTAAAAAAATGAACCGGATACTGCTGGATTCGGATGGCCAACTGGACTTGACCATTCAGGTGATGATTAATGATGAAGGGTTTCTGGCGCGAAACGAATATGCACGGCGGGAACTGAGGGAAGGAGATACGGTGAGGTTTATGCTGCTTGTTGGCGGTGGCTAGAACCTATCTCATAAATCCATCTAACGCCCAATGACGGTGTTGCGGACCTCCTCAAAATGCTCACATACTATCGTGTATGCTCCGCCTTTTCGTCGGCCCGCGCCTTGTCCTTGAGCGTGATCTGCATTTTTGAGATAGGTTCTCGTTTCCAATTCCTGAACGTCTCTTTTTCCGAGAGTCCGCGAGATATCTTTTGCGGTTTGTTGAATACATAAATGCTTAAAATAAAGATATGAAATCCCGCTGCATGGCCTTGCTCATCGAAAAAAATAGCTCTTTCATAAATTGGAAACACTTTAAAATATTAACCTTCTAACGTTAAGCAATTTCAGGGGTCGGGGTATTTTTTTCACGGCAACATGATCGCTCCGTTGCATCTAATGGCAGAGGCCCTTTGCCGCCGAGAAAGGCAAAACATGGTGTCGGTTCTTGTTAGAGTGAAAGTTTTAACTAGCCGGCAGTAAAATGTAAGGCAGTTGCCGCTGTCAGGCTTGGCAGTCAACAACCCGGCATCTTGCCGTGAAAAAAATACCCCGATCCCTGAGATAGCTAAGTCTAAATAATTTGATATGAGCAACTATTTCAAAGTAAATGAAAAATGTAATGGCTGTCTGGCCTGTGTTCAAAATTGTCCGGCTGACGCTTTAAGATCAGATGATATCGACGACAAGCGCACGCTGCTTCACAATATGACCCGGTGTGCCCGGTGCGGTAACTGCTGGCGGGTATGCCCCCAGGAGGCGATTGAATTCAAGTTTCTTTTAGAAAGCAACTGGGGTGCGGTCGTAACACTGAACCTGGTGCGCTGCAAGATATGCGATGAAGCGCTTTATACGATCAATTTTGGTGAGACCCTTTCCGAAAAACTCGACGCCAAAACGGAGCCCCTTTGCCCCCGGCATCGGGAAGCATTCTCATTGCTGGCCAAAGCCCATTATTTTCCGGGTCCCAGCAGACCGGAAAAGGAGAAATAATGATTGTAGGAGATTTAAAACCGTTGGAGGAAATCGTCGCTTCAATTGCCGACTGCCGCAAGGTGTTGATTCTGGGATGCGGGAGCTGCGTATCCGTTTGTCTTTCGGGCGGCGAGCGGGAAGCGCGGGAACTGGCCCTTGAGTTGGCCCATATAAAGCACTACAAAGAGGATCCGCCCTCTTTTGTGGTGGGATCAATCCTGCGGCAGTGTGAACAGGACCTGGTAACGGCCTTTCAGGAAATACCGCCGGAAACGGATGCGATTCTGTCACTGGCATGTGGCTGTGGAGTGCAGACCCTGGCCGATGCCTTCGAACCATTGCCGGTTTTCCCGGCCCTTAATACCAGCTTTTATGGCGCCTCCCGGGAACCGGGTGTCTGGCAGGAAGTCTGCCAGGGTTGCGGTGATTGTGTTTTGTCATTTACCGCTGGTATTTGCCCGGTGGCCCGTTGTGCTAAAAGTCTTTTTAACGGTCCCTGCGGTGGATCTCAAAACGGCAGTTGTGAGATCGATAAATATACCCCCTGCGCCTGGGCACTGATTTACTATCGACTAAAGAAACAGAACAAATTGCATTTATTGGATGCGCTTCACTTTTCGAAAGACTGGCAACCCGGTGGCGCGGCCGGACCCCGGACGCGCAAACGCACCGGTATCGCTGGAAGCCCGGGGGAATGAGGAAGGTTTACTGAAAAAAATGAACATCGAACATCGAACGCCCAACATCGAAGGTTGAATGGGAAAAGATGAAAGAGGAGACTTATGACTTAGAAGAAAGGCCGCTCGAGTATTCGGTGAGAATCATATAATTAAAAAACCTGAATTACTAAATGATATTTTAGAGGAACCAGAAGAATTAATTAAGATTTTCGTTACGAGTATCAAAACGTCTGAAAAGAAACAGAAATAGTCATTCAAGGTTTGACATCGGATTTTTGAAAACAAATGAAATTAAATTGTGGAGCGGAGCGACATCATTATTCGATGTTCAACATTGGACGTTCGATGTTGGGTGTTCAGTTTGTTCGATGTTCGACGTTCATCTTTCAAAACAAGCCTTAAGGGCACAAATGTAACCTGTGAATGTTTGCAAAACAAATCAGAGCTTATGAGGCCAAGCCCCTAAGTTCAGAATCTCTATTCCCTTAATAATACTTACACCGAAAAATAAAAAAACTAGCCCGATTTTTTCAGTGATAACTTCTTGCGGGAAACTCCGCTCTTGCTCTCTTCCCCCCAGCGAGTAAACAACTCATGGTGTATGCCGAGGTAATCAAAAATCTTACCGATGGTCTGGTTGATGATATCATCAATGGTTTCGGGTCGGTGATAAAAAGAGGGCACCGGTGGTAACAGATGGGCGCCCATTTCAGCAGCCATGGTCATCAGACGAAGGTGTCCAACGTGCAGCGGCGTTTCTCTGACAACCAGAACCAATCTGCGCTTTTCTTTGAGGGTTACATCGGCAGTTCGTACCAGCAGATTTTCATTATAGGAATTGGCAATAGCGGATAGCGATTTTATGGTGCAGGGCACCACCACCATCCCTCCGGTCAAAAAGGATCCGCTGGCAAGGGGTGCTGCCATATCTTTGTGATCGTAGGTAAAATCCGCCATGGCTTCAACAGTGTCCGGTTTGTAAGCTGTTTCGATTTCGATATTTAACCTGCCGGCCCTGGAAATAATCAAATGGGTTTCGAAATCCGTTTCTCGCAGCAATTCCAGAATTCTCACCCCGTAGATCACCCCGCTGGCGCCGGATATACCGATTACGATTCGTTTAGCCATAAATGCTTCCTTTATTTATTTTTGTATTCACCGCAGAGGCGCAAAGGCCGCAGAGTTTTATTATTTTTAGCTTTTCGTTGAGAGGACGAAAAGCTAAAATCCTCAAGCCCTCCGGGCATTGATGATTTGCTTATAAGCAACTGCAGGGTATGTGGACTTGCCACTTTATGCAGCTATGCTGCTGAGTGGTTTTTATTTGCCGTCCTCTCAACGGCAAATAAAAAAATCTAATCTCTGCGCTCTCTGCGTCTCGAGCGCAGCGGGCGGTGAAAACAATCAATGCATACAGCTACGGCCCATTATACCCTATTTTTTCAGAGATTGAAATTCTGCCATGCATTTTTCAACAATTCTGTCGACAAGAACTTCACTGTTTTGGATAATTTGCCGGATACCCTGGGGATCGAGGTTGTCCCAATGGATCCCGGCCGTCACCACCACATGAGTGTTGAATGTAGCCGCCAGGATTTCGGCAGCGGCCTTGGCAAGCTCGTCTTCCTTGTGCCCCACCAGGCATATGACGGATGCGCTGGCACTGGTTACATCTGGATCTTTCAGACTCGGGCGCGGTTGCGCAACCGCTACGGCACCGATATGTGGTTTTTCACCTCCCCAGATGGCTACCAGCACGTCCTGGCCGATCAATCTGATGCTGGCGGATAGATCGTATGATCCTTCATCGGTATGAATGGTGAATTGTTCAGAAGTCATAGTGCCATGCCATTAATTTAAAATTTAAATCAGACAGGATCAACAGGATTACCAAGATTTTTTTGTCTTTCATCCGGAAAGACAAAAAAATAAACATCTAATTAATCCTGTTAATCCTGTCAAATAAACAGTTAAAATATTTCTAAAGCCGCTGCGACCACCACTTTTGCAAAATCCGGATCTTCCATATGGGCATCTATTTCCTGGATCTGGATTTCCGGCTTTAGGTTTTTATGAAGTTCTTTTACAAAAACACGATCTTCTTCGGGATTGTAGGTGGGGTTCCCCGGCATGTCCACTGATGACCATCCGTTCAGCGGTATCATAACTCTTACCGGACCTGAGGCACGGTTCAGTTTTTCCGCAAAAACATGGGCCACTTTTTTTAATTCATCCGGTGAAATCCGTAGCCAGGTGCGAAATTTATCGAGATCGTATTTTGGGCGCTGCTGGTGCTCCGGCTTATATCTGGATTTAGAAGGTGTTATATGGTTTACACTGCAGGTAGAAATCACCTGGGGGATTCCGATCTTGCCGGCCGATTCCAGGCGGTTTGGGCCCGCATCTCTCATAAAACCGAATAGGTGTTCGCCAACGCCTCCGGGCGCCAAATCCACGACACCCTGAAACAATTTAAGTGAAATCATCTCCTCCATGGCGCGGTCGCATATCCCGGCGGCATGGAATCCGATGACCTGGAACCCGGATTTCTGTAATTCCGTTTGAACCAGACTGGCACATTTATCACAGGGACCCAGCATGGTCATGGCGATGGCCTTGCCGTTGTCCGCTCTGGGCGAAGTGACTTTCCCTTGAACGATCCCGGCCAGAGCGCAAGCCGCTCGATCAAAAACATTTTTGAGCAGATCCGATAGTCCCGACAATTCAATAACCGAATGAAAAAGGATAATGTCACCGGTACCGATGTAGCGGGTTGAAAGGCCGGGGAGGGCGGCGGCAGAGGAAATCATCAATTTGGGAAAGCCGAAGGGAAGGGACCGCATCACTTCAGTAACCATCAGGGAGCCGGTGGCGCCGCCCATGCCGGTAACCCCATGGATTTTACCGTCCGCTTGCAGCTGTTTGGCGATGGCGGAGGCCCCCGCTATAGTGATGTTGGTAATCTGGGCTCGATCTTTCGACTGGCGGATGTCTTCAAAGCGGCTTCCTCCCGCTTTAGCAACACGATCCGGCAGAATATCGGCTTCCGAAGCTCCGTCTCCGCGCATCGAAATGTCCATTAGAAGGGCCTTTAGCTCAAGAGCCTCCACCTGCTCTTTGAGGTATAAGGTTTCTTCCCTTTTGGTATTCAGGGTAGAGATGAGGAGGATTGTGTTAGGCATTTTTTAATAACATTCTAATTTTAGTAGAGATAGTTTACCTTAATCGCAAACGTCTACAGGTTCAGGGTTCACCGTTCAGGGTTGTCTAATCCTTAAACCATGAACCTTGAACCCAGAACTCTGAACCCAAAATTTAGGCACTCTCTTTAACTTTAGCCGCAATCTCCTTCTTAAGAACCTCTTTGTTTACCTTGCCGGAATCGCCGACCGCCGGGAATTCATCCACGATCTCGAGGCGTTCCGGCAGCTTGTACATGGCCAGTTGTTTTTCTTTTAAAAATCCAACCATCTCATCAAAGCTGAAGTCCTGCCCGGCTTTTACGATCACGTAAGCACAGGTGCGTTCGCCCATTTCCCTGTCCGGATATCCCACGACGGCCACCGATACCACCTTGGGGTGCTCGTTCAAAAGCCCCTCAATTTCGGCCGGATAAATATTCTGACCGCCCCGGATGATCATGTCCTTGGACCGGCCCAGAATCCAGAGACACTCCTGGTCGAATTTGACGATGTCGCCGGTTGACGTCCAGCCATCGGCATCAAAAACGGTGGAAGTCAGTTCTTCATCTCTATAATAACCGGCAGGTGCATGCGGTCCCCTGAAGAAGAGAATGCCGGGTTCGCCATCCGGGACCGGGTTGCCGGCTTCGTCAAGCAGGCGAACTTTATTGCCCGGCAGCATCCGACCCACGGTCCTGCGGCGCAGCTCCTTGGTATCTTCAATCCTGCATCCAGACACCGAACCCATATCCTGGGTACCCAGATCACTGGTGATTACGGCGTCGAATGCTTTTTCTGCCTCCTCCGCCACCTGGGGTGAAAGATAACCGCCTGCCGAACGAATAAACCGCAATGAACTCAAATCATATTTGGACGTGTCGGCTTCCAGCATCCTAATCAGGTGGGTGGGCACCACGCCGATGGCGGTGGCCAGTTCCTTTTCAATGAGGGCCAGGGCGGCTTCGGGTGAGAACTCTTCCAGCATTACCGTTTTGGCCCCTGCCAGTGGTGCGGCGAAATAGGTCAGCGTTCCGGCCGCGCCGCCGGCATGGGGCGCAATCGCCATGGTAATGTCATCTTTGGTAAGATTCCAGATGTCGACCCTTCCCTTTGAGGTGCAAACCCGTGGAGCCGCCGGCCATTCAACCAGTTTGGGCAGTCCGGTAGTACCGGATGTCGTTGTCAGCAAGGCCACGTTCCAGATGGGATCCAGCCTTCTCTTATCCAGAGCTGATTCATCGATGGATTTTTGGGCAGCCTCCTGGGCGAGTTTGGTGAGAGAATAAGTCCCCTCCGGGGCAGCATCGGGCACCACATCGTCGAAAAGAAATATGTTTCTTAAATGCGTAAACTGTTTCTGAAGACCCTTGTACATTTCCAGATAATCAAAATCCCGGTATACGACCGGTATAATAACGGCGGCGGCCTCGGTTCGTTCCACCATGTATTCGAGCTCCCTTTGCCGCAGGTAAGGATAGACCGTCAGGGAGATGAGGCCGGCCCTTTCGCAGGCAATCCGTGCCAGAAAACCATAAACACTGTTGGGCGACTGAATAATGACTCGTGCAGACTGCGGGATATCCATTTCTATCCAGCTGCTGGCAATAGCATCCACCAAGCGCTTGGCCTCCGCCCAGGTCAACCTGTACTTTGAATCAACCAGCGCCTCCCGATTGCCGTATTCGCGGGCATTGCGGTCATAGAAATCATAAAAAGTTTCCTGGGTCCAATACCCGTCCTTTAAAAATTCATCCACCATTTCTTTTTTGTAACGGATCGGTTTCAATCTAAACCTCCTTAATTAATTTAAATTCAGTAGAATGATTCCGAAATATCATTGCATTTAACTTTGCGGCTCACCCCCTCCCAAACCCTCCCCCTTCAAGGGGGTGGGCAGCCGTATCCTGCCAGGCAGCACCAAACCGTTTTTCAAAATAGGTCGTGGGCAATCGTTCATGCCAGGATTCCCAGGGATTGCGACCTTCTTTTTGAGCGTTCAATACATCATTTAAATACTCTGCTATGTTGGCCAGCTCTTCCTTGGGCAAATAGGAGACGGCACCTTCTTTGAAAGATCGCATCAGATTATCGGGGCTCCAGGCATGGGCTGTCAGCATGACCGCGGGTATGTTTTTTCGGGTGGCTATACCCAGCAGGCCGTAACCGTTAACCCCCATAATATCAAGGATTACCAGATCAAATTGCTGCGATTCCATCAGCTTTCGGGCTTCTTCAAATGAAGATGCTTTTACTATCTCACACATCGGAAGCAAGTCCACCAGGGTATCCAAAACATCCTTTTCGTCATCTACGGCCAGAATTTTTTTGCCGTCTAATAATTTACTATCTGACATAATTGTTTTCCCTGAGCTATCATTTACGGGCTATCAGCAGACAACTTTATCCAATCCCAGTTCAGACCACCTGGCCTCCACCCTTTTGACCACTTCCTTATCCAGCTCGATGGGGATCGGTTTATCCTTCCAGTCATAGGGAATAGTTGCATCCAGCAGGAGCCGGCCCGTAATTTCCCTTGCAGATATGGGAAGGGAAGGATCCAGTGGTGTTGATCTTCCGCGTTTGATAACCTGGGATCGGTTGGGTTGGAACCGGAAACTCAGGGCATACATGACGCGGGGTATATCCCAGGGATCGATATCTTCATCCACCACGATAACCGTTTTAAGCCCATAGGCGCCCATCTCGGTGGAGATGGCTGCGGTGAGCACCTGATCGGCATGTCCGGGATACATCTGCTTCATGGATATGATGGCCAGGAAGCGACCGGAGCCCTCCGGCGGGCAGTAAACAGCTTTCAAACCGGGTATTTTCATGGCCAGTAGCTGCTGCCACAGGGTTGCGCCGTAGGAAAGTGCCATGGTCATATGGGTGTCGGTGACGGCCCGGCCCACAGTGGTCCCCCATAAAATAGGATTGTCTCTGTGAGTGACGCATTTGACATCGATATAATTACGCGGATCCGTGCCGACACCTGAATAATAGCCGGTATATTCGCCAAAGGGTCCTTCTTCCATAAATTTATCGGCATCCACTTCGCCCTCTATCACGATTTCTGCCTGGGCCGGAATGGGAAGATCTACGGTTTCTCCCTTGACCACTTCCACGGCTTCACCCCGCAGTGCCCCGGCGACATCATATTCCGATGTAAAGGCGGATATCCGGGCTGCTCCCATAACAAAGAGCAGGGGATCGCATCCGATTACCGAGGCTACGGGCATGGGTTTGCCCATGGCCTGGTATTTCTTCAACATGATGTCGGCATGTTTACCTTTGATGAACTGGGTGCCCATTTTGTCTTTCCCAAGAAGCTGGCTGCGGTAAGTTCCCAGGTTAACCCATCCGGTCTCAGGATCTTTGCTGATGATGAAATGGGCGGTACCGATAAAACGCCCGCCATCCAGAGGATACCATTGGGGCGCCGGAAATTTGAAGAGATCGATGTCATCACCGGTCAGAATATTTTTTTTGCAGGGTGCGTCTGAAGCCTCCACCCACTTGGGCGGTGTCAGATTGTCACCCAGTTTGGCCCACTCCTCATAAAGATCTACAAGACTGGATTCGAGGGGCAAACCCATAATCAAGGCCAGTCTTTGGGTTGTGGTGCAAACGCTGGTGATGACCGGCGTATCATAATCTTTCACGTTTTCAAAAAGTAGTGCCGGGCCGCTTTTCTCTTCATTGAGTTTGGCGATATGCGATAACTCCAGGTTCCAGTCTACTTCGGCGGTGATCCGTTTACACAGACCAACCTCTTCACCCTTGGCAATAAAGTCCCTCATGTTTCTCATAGAAAATTTCCTCCTTTCCGACATGAAATAATGATTTTAGGTAATTTATATAATATTTTTGGTTCTTCTCCACATTAGTTGGAGAAGAGGGTCCAAGGATTCCAGGAGTCAAGGGTTCAAGGGTTTATAATCGAAGGAATAGATACAACAGAACTTCTTATCTGTGAAGTTGGACCGTATC
>CAMYNZ010000042.1 GCA_947259865.1 uncultured Desulfobacterales bacterium
TTTAAAAATTTTCATAATTTAACTTCGAAGCATGTTCATGGCAATATCGGCCACCTGTGCGGAAGCCCCCGGCCCGCCCAGCAAATCTCTTATTTTTAACATCTCGTGTCGCTGCGCTTGCAATCCGTCGGCATCATCGAGCAGCTGCAAGACAGCAGCCCGGATGTTTTCGGCTGTGGCCTGTTTCTGCACAAGCTCGGGCGCCACCGCTTTACCGGCAATAAGATTAACCAGACCGATGTGTTCTACCTGCACCAGCAGCTTTGCGATCAAAGCGGACAGCGGCGAAACTTTATAGGCGATAACAATCGGCGTGCCGCAAATAGCCGCTTCCAGGGTGACCGTACCGGAAGCCACCACCGCCAGGCTGCATCTTTTAAAGATATTTTCCACCCGATCGGCGACCACTTCATAATTTGATGCTAGGCCCTGCTCCTGAACCATGGCCTCTATAGTTTCTTTTTTTACAGAAGGTGCAATAGAAATGATAAATTTTATATTCGGGTAAGCCGCGCGCAGATGGGTGGCGGCCGAAAGCATCAACGGCAGAAGACTGGCAATTTCCCTGTCCCGCGATCCGGGTAATAAACCGATCACCGGGTCATGGTTCATGATCCGGGGGGTCGGCGGGTTTTCCGGTAGGGCCTGATTGTCCAGGAGCGGATGCCCCACGAATGTGACCGGAATATGATGCTTTCGATAAAATTCCTCTTCAAAAGGCAGGATCACGGCCACGTGATCCACCCGCTGTCCGATTTTTCTGACCCGACCGGGTCGCCAGGCCCAAATCTGAGGGCTGATATAATAAAGTACCGGAACATCGAGCTTTTTGGCGGTGGCGGCTACATGCAAGTTGAAGCCGGGAAAATCAATCAATATAAGCAGATCCGGCTTCAGGCTTTTAAGAAGTCTCTTGGTTAAGCCAATTCCTTTTAATATGCGGGATGCCTTGGACAACACTTCCGTTATCCCTACCACAGCCAATTCGGATGCATCAACCAGAATCCGCACCCCGGCCGCTTTCAGGGCATTGCCGCCAATCCCACAAAAAAAGAGCGAACTGTTTTTTGCGCGCATCGCCTCAACCAGCTTTGCACCGTGAAGGTCACCGGAAGCTTCCCCGGCGATGATCATAATGCATTTTTGATCTTGCATCGGGTCCATGGGATTCAGGTACTAAGAGAACGGCTAATCGTAGTGTTGATCTGGTCCATTACAGCTAACGCAATTTTCAAGGCTTCGCGCCCGACCTGTCCATTGACTGCCGGTGTTTCACGTCGCTTAACCGACCTCACAAAGGCTTTCAGTTCATCTTCCAAAGCATCACTCTTTGTAAAACAAAGCTGGTTGATGTCCATCCCGGGAATTAATCCATTTTTCAGTTTGTCATTTTGCCTGATTACGGTGATTTCATGGTTGGCAAAATCAACGGATACATACGCATCCCGTTGGAAGAGCCTGATTTAACTTTCGTTGTTGGTCGAAATTCTACTGGCGGTAACAATGGCGACACAGCCGTTGTCAAATTCCAGGCGTGCATTGGCAATATCCGCATGCTCGGAGATTACAGGAATTCCGGCAGCGTGAATGGACTTGATCTCCGACTGCACAAAGTTGGAGATAATATCAATATCATGGATCATGAGATCCAGAACCACACTTACATCGGTGGCCCGCTCTTTATAAATACTCAGGCGGTGGGACTCAATAAACATGGGTTTATTGACAATACCATCCAGGGCCAGCACTGCGGGATTAAACCGTTCCAGGTGCCCGACCTGAATAATGAGGTCCCTGGATTCTGCAAATCCAATGAGTTCATCCGCTTCCTGCAAGGTGGTTGTCATCGGTTTTTCAATCAATACATCAATATCATGGGCCAAAAAATCTTTGCTGACTGCAAAATGCGACGGTGTGGGAACGACAATGCTGACGGCATCAACGTGTTCTAATAGATCCAAATGGCTGGTATAGGCTTTTGTTGCGTATCTATCGGCAACATGCCGGGCCCGGGACTTATCGATATCAACCACACCCGCGAGCGCAACGTCATTCATGCGGGCATACTTTTCAGCATGAAATTTTCCAAGGTAGCCGGATCCGATGACGCCGACGCGAAGTTTTTTCTGGGATGTTTTCACAATGTTTTAATTGTCTCCCTGCGCTGATATGGTTAAAAACTGCAGTCATTTGTGCAACGCAACAATGGAAATCTCGTATTGATCTGCAAGCGCTATCATCTCTCGCCGATCAAATACAACCGCCTTGCCGGCTTCGATGGCAAGGGCCCGTGTATTGGATGCATGCATGATTTCGATGGTTTGGGAACCCACGGCCGGAACGTCAAAGCGTATATCCTGGTTGGGTTTGCTGACCTTGATCACTACCGCGGTGCCGTCGCCGAGCCGGCCCCCTCTTTTGATGGTCGCATCCGTGCCGTCGATGGCCTCCACCGCCAGAACTGAACCGCCCCCGATCACAATACATTGCCCGATATCAAGACGGCCGATCTCTTTGGCCAGTTTCCAGCCCAGCTCGATATCCGCCTTTTCCGAGCGGGAGGGGTTGCGCCGGGTCCAGCAGCCTTCTTGGGCCAATAGTTCAGGGAGTAAAAAGGTCGACTCCTTTACTTCGATCCCTTCCTGTTCGAGTACACCGGCAAAGGTGCTCAGGAGCCCATCGTCATGGGTGTGCTTTAAATCGATAACGATTGAGATGGCTTTGAGATCGGGCTTAATATCACGAAACATTCGGGTTTTTCTAATGGCCCCCATCATGACCGTCTGGTTTACCGAATGTTTGTGGAAAAACTTGATCATGCGCCTGAGCTGTCCCAGGTGCAGCCACTCTATTGCTTCAACATAGTTTTTGAGATCCGGATCGGTTTCCTTCTGGAACGCAACAGCATAGATGTTAAAGCCTTTAGACCTCGCTTTTTTTGAAAATAATATAGGAAACTGTCCGCTTCCTGCTATAAGACCAATGTTCATAGTTATTACGATGCTGGATACTGGATGCTGGATACTGGATGCGCCGCACTGGAATTCATGAGCGCTTTATGTTTTTTCAACGAATTCATCGCGTAATTCCCCGCTCCGAGGACTTGATGAATTCTACAAATTTTATGACCTCCGGTATCTGCTCAACCTCCGCACTGACCCTTTCGATGGATTCATTGAGGGTTATCCCGATCCGGAAAACAATCCGGTAAACTTTTTTCAGTTCGGATAGGGTTTTGCGGGAAAAACCCTGGCGTTTAAGACCCACCGTATTTAGCCCGTGTAGTTTGGCCCGGTCACCGGCTGCAATCACAAAGGGCGGAATATCTTTGACCACCGCAGACTTGCCGCCGATGAAAGCATAATCACCGACATTTACAAATTGGTGAATAGCTGAGAGTCCACCGACCGTGGCGTAATCGCCAATGGTAATATGACCGGCCAGGGTGGCGTTATTAGACATGACGACCTGTCGACCGATGAGGCAATCATGGGCGATATGGGTATAGGCCATCAAAAAACACTCATCTCCGATCTGGGTGATACCGCCGCCGAAATCCGTGCCCCGGTGAATGGTGACAAATTCCCGTATGATCGTTGCACGCCCGATTTTGATATAGGTCCGCTCGCCTTTATATTTTAAAGATTGCGGGGGAGCACCGATGGCTGCAAATTGAAATATCTTGCAGTCAGGTCCGATGTTCACATAGGGCTCGATGACCACATGCGAGCCGATCACCGTTCCGGACCCGATGGAAACATTTTCTCCGATAATCGCGTACGGGCCGATTTCCACATCAGCACTGATTTCTGCTTTAGAATCTACGATTGCCGTGGGATGTATCACTTTTATCCTCCAATCGTGGCCATGAATTCAGCCTCGGCCACCAGGGTTTGATCGACGCTAGCGGTTGCGGCCATCTTGACGACTGCTTTACGTAATTTCAGCAGCTGCACCGTCATTACCAGCTGATCCCCGGGAACGACCGGTTTTCTGAACCTCACTTTATCCATTCCCATAAAATAAAAAACCGCATCATTTTGTTCTTGTTTTTGGGATGCTAAAAACAGCATGCCGCCCGTTTGGGCCATCGCCTCCACGATCAACACGCCGGGCATAATCGGATTTCCAGGAAAGTGGCCCTGAAAAAATGGCTCGTTCATGGTTACATTCTTGAGACCCACTATCTTTTCACCGGGTACGACTTCCAAAATTCGATCGACGAGCAAAAATGGATAGCGATGCGGTAAAAAGCTTAAAATATCTTGCATGTCATAGGCTATCTCCATCTTTTCCCTCCTTGCGAAAAAGGGTTATCCATAAAGACCCCCGATAATGATGGGGGTGTTTTTTGTTTACAAGCGCTTCTGGTGCCGAGCCCCGCAAATAAGCAACAAAATTCAGCACAAAGTTTGAAAGGTTTTTGCGAGCACCATTGAGCATTTTGGGATAAAGACGCCCGTTGTAGCGGGGCGCTTGCCCGCCAGCGCTTTTTGGCGGGTTCACCCGCCAGAGACCGTTGGCGGGTAAAAATCAAAAGCTGTCCGAGTCCCGAGCACAAGCGAGGTCGAGTTCTTTTGATTTAGCCCCGCTGCAGCTGGCGTCCCCAAAATGGTCACCGGCGTGAGCAAATGCCTTTCAAACTGCTAAAATACTTTTTAAAGTTATTTCTGGGACATAACACTAGTCCTTGTTTTCCAGTTTATCCAATCGCTTTTCAATTGCGGAAAGTTGTTTTTTAAAGCCCGGCAGCTGCGGAAGTATTCGTGTCACCCTCAACCAGATACGGTGGGGCATCTGCGGAAATCCGCTGACAATTTCACCGGCGGCCACCGATTGGATCACTCCGGCCTTTGCACCGATCATGACATTATCGCCGACATTGATATGGCCCCCGATGGCGGCCTTACCGCCAAGCGCAACATGTTTTCCAACGGTGGCACTTCCGGCGATGGCGGTCTGAGCCACCATGACGGTGTTTTCACCCACCGTTACGTTGTGCGCGATATGTACCAGATTGTCGGTCTTAACCCCTTGTTTAATCCAGGTTTTGCCGAAGGTGGCGCGGTCAATCGTATTGCACGCGCCGATTTCTACGTCATCATCGATCTGGACAATCCCCAGCTGGGGTATTTTATGGTACCGTTCCCCGTCAGGGGCATATCCATAACCATCACTGCCGATGACCGAACCGGCATGAATGATGATTCGACTGCCCAGCCGGCAGCCCTCCAACACGGTTACATTCGGATGGATTCTGACGTCGTCTCCAATGACAACATTGTCCCCGATTACAACGCCGGGGCCTAATATTACACCCTTAGCCAGGATGACATTGTTTCCAATCACCACCAGGGGCGCAATGGATATGTCCGGGCCGTATTTGAAATTGTTTCCGATCACCGCAGTGGGGCTGATACCGGTTTCGGGTCTGGTGGGCGGATGAAATATATCCATGAGATTGGCAAACGCCACTTTGGGGTTATCGACTTCGATCGTATTTTTGGTTTCGATCTTTATGTCCCGCGGAACAATCACAGCACCGGCTGCGGTATCGTCAATTTTTTTATAATATTTTGGGCTGTCGGCAAACGTGATGTCATCGTCGCCGGCGGCTTCGAAGGGAGCTATGTCACGGATTGTTTTTTGCAAATCTCCATGCGCTTCACCGTTGACGCGTTCAGCGATTTGATTAAGCGAAAGATCCATAAACACACCTTGGCTCTTTAAAAGTTATTTTTGTCCTTGTTGTGGCAAAAGTAGCGTTATGTTTTTTTGATTAACAAACGCTTTGACCCAACTCCCTGCATAACCCGAGATTTATTCTTTACCCTTTTTAGCATCCTGGCCGAGTGTCTTTGCAAATTTGATATTGTATTCTTTTATCAATTGATCGGTTATATCGGTGGACATCGGTGAATACAGCACACCGGCTTTATTTACAATCAGAAGGTAACCTTCTTTTTTTCCGATCCGCTCGATAATTTCGTAAATAGCTTTTTGCATGCGTTGCAGATGTTTTTTTTCTTGTTGTTTCAACTCGGCAACATATCTTTTTTGCATCGTCTTGATGTCATTTATTTTTATACGACCTTCCCGTTCTTTTTCCTCACGCTTTTCCCTGCTTAAAACCATGGCGTCCCGTTCCAGCTGCTTGCGCAGTTGCTCAATTTCTTCCTTTTTTCTTTGAAGCGCCGATTCCATCTCTTGTCTTTGTTGCTTGATTTCAGAAAGTGCAGCTTTACCGGCACTGGAGGTTTCCAAAACTCTTTGCATATCAATAACACCTATTTTGGCAACGTCGGCACCGTACGCCGCCGTTAACAGAACTACAACGACCAAAATACCGACCGCTAAAAAACACTTTGTCGTTCTCATTTTTACCCCCTCAGAAAGGCTCTTTTTTGGTTGTACACTAACTAAAAGGCAGCTCCCAAAGAAAACTCCCACTGTCTGCGATTTCGGTCCTCCGGTTCAGGGTCGAGAATATACCCGTAAGCAAGACGAATGGGGCCAATAGGAGAATTCCATCTGAATTCAAACCCGCCGCTGGCCCGCAGGTTGTCCAATTCGACCTTTTCGTCCTCGTCGTAAACATCGCCGGAATCTATAAAAAGAACACCATCAAGTCCGGCATCCCGCAGCAGCGGGAAAATGAGTTCAAAATTAAACTGTATAAATTTGTCACCGCCGATTTCATTACCATTCGCATCTATGGGGCTCAGATCGTCTTCATCAAATCCGCGCAATGAATTAATACCCCCCAGAAAAAAACGCTCATAATCGGGCCATATACCCTTGGACCCTTCCCTGCCATAGCCCCCTTTGGCATGCATAAAGCCGGTTAGTTCCTCAGCCAGCGGCACGAACCATCCAAGCTCAGCAACTGATTTAACGTATTGAATATCTCCCCCGAAGCCCGCATACTCGACTGTAAGTCGGTGATCCTGGCCTTCGGTAGTGCCAAATAAACGGTTTCTGCTATCATAACTCAAACTCGTGGTAAGAGTATTGGTGATGATGTCTTCGTTCTCGCCGAACTCGGTCACCAGCTCCAGTATCGATTGGGGCAGCGTTTCGGCATCAGTGACATCTATTTCCGACACATCCCGGGCGAAAGCGACGGACAGACGCGTAAAATCAAAAATCGGATAGCCCAACCGCAGGCCGCCACCCAAACTTTTCTTCTCATACGCATCAAAATCCGACGCCCAGTTATAAATTTTGATTCCGGCACTCAGCGGTATGTCAAACATCCAGGGTTCGGTAAAATTAATGGAATACCGCTGGGTCTCATCTCCCCAATTGGCTCGTAAATCCAGAATTTGTCCCCGGCCAAAAAGGTTTCTCTGGGATATGGAAGCCATGACAAATACTTTTTCGGTATTGCTGTAACCGCCGCCGAAAGTGAAGGCGCCGGTCGAATGCTCCTCGACATCAATACTTAAAAGCATTTTATCGTCAGCGCTGCCCTTGGCTGTATTGACCTTTACGTCCTTGAAATAATCAAGCCGGTGCAAATTGCGAACACTGCGTTTCAAGCGGTTTCCGCTGAAAAGCTCCTGTTCATAGACTCTGAGCTGTCTGCGAATGACCTTGTCTCTGGTCTTGCTGTTTCCGGTTATAATTATCTCTTCAAAATAGACCTGTTTACCCTTTTTAATGACATAGGTGATATTGACGATCAGTTGCTCACTGTCTTCCGAAATACGCGGCGAAACATCCGCATAGGCATACCCCTGGTTGGCATAAAAGTCGGAAAGCATGAGGATGTCTCCCCGCACGATCTGGCGGCTGTAGTATTCTTCTTCGTGAATTTTTAGTTTTTTGCGGAGCTCTTCCTTGGCAATTAACAAATCACCTTCCAGGTCCACTTTTCCGACTTTAAACCGCGGCCCTTCATTAATTTTCAGGGTAATCTCAATATAGTCCTCCTTGAATTCCACCTGGGGCTCTCCAACCCGGGCCCGGACATAGCCCTGATTATGATAAAAGGCCGTGATACGGGCAACATCCTCATTCAAAACCTCCCGTTTCAGATCACCGGATCCAGTAAGCCAGGAAAAAAAACCCTTTTCACGGGTCCTCATTAGTCTTTTGCTTTTGAGTTTTTTATCTTTAAAGGCAGTGTTCCCGGTGAATAGAATGTGTTTGACACGAATTTTTTTTCCTTCTTCTATCCTAAATATCAGGTCAGCCTGATTGTTTTTACGTTCGACGATCTCGTAATCGATTCTAATGTTATGAAAATTTTTTTCTTTGTACAGACTTTCAATTCGATCAATGTTATTTTGAATCTTGTTAATGTTCAGAATCGAACCCCTGCGGATGGACATTTCATCCAACAGTTCCTTTTCATCGAAGATTGAAAGGCCGCCTTTAATCCTTATACGTCGGATTGTTTGTTTCTCTTTGACTGTGAAAATGATTATTTTACCCAGTGATACATTTTCGGCCTCGATCCGGACATCATCAAAATAACCCATGCGAAAGACAGCCTTGAGATCCTCGGAAAGATTCTTTACGCGGTAGATGTCACCGCTGGCGGTCTTGATAACCTTTCGGATGGCATCGACTTCTATGCGATCGTTGCCTCGGATGCGTATTTCGACAATCTTTTCTTGCGCAAAGAGTTTAACCCCGATGTCTCTCGCCAGGGCATTCACACTGATGGGCAGGTTTTCTATCCCCTGGCCTTCGATGGAAAAAATACTGGGCGTTTGCTCCCCGAAAAGTTCCAACAATTTTGCATCCAGGCTAAACTGCTGACCGACCCAGGTCATTGATCCCCAGATGATATAATCTGCCCCGACCGCCAGCCCCAGTTGGCGAACATCGTTGAGATTTGTCGCCTTTTTTTCCCGGGTTTGTTCGGCATCCGCCGGTGGAACTAAAACCACCGCACCTTCCTGCTCAAGAAACTTTTTTATAACATCTGATATTTCCTGCTCCAGGTAGGACAAATCTTCTCTGGCATGGATCTCAAATGGCAAAATGGTGACACTAAACTTTTTGCGGGCATACAGATCGGTCGGGAAAAAACACACAAGCGCCAACCCGATCACGCATAGCCAAAAGCCCAGATAGTTCCTCAGCACGGCCCCAAACCAGAATACATTGTTCAGAAACAGCATTTATCTATCTAACAATCATCAATTGAGTTTATTCTGTTTCCACCAGCTGCCCGTCTATGATGGTCACCCGCCGCGCCATAAAATTTGCCAGATCCATATTGTGTGTCACCACAACCAGCGTCATGCCAAGTTCCTGGTTTAGCTCCCAGAGCAGGTCGTGAACCTGCTCACCGTTTTTTTTATCAAGATTACCCGTCGGTTCATCGGCCAACAGTATAGCCGGTTTTAGCACCAGCGCCCGGGCCAAGGCCACCCGTTGCTGCTCCCCCCCTGAAAGTTTTACCACCCGGTGAGACAATCTATCCTGAAGTCCCACCCGGATCAGAATCTTTTCCGCGGCTTGAGTGGCCCGGTTTTTACTGAAACCATTTATCAATGCGGGCATCATGGCGTTTTCAAGTGCTGTAAATTCCGGCAGCAAGTGGTGAAACTGGAACACAAAACCCACTGATTTATTACGAAATGTGGCCAGCTTGGCATCTTCAAATCCAAAAACATCTTCTCCTTTGAATAAAACTTTGCCCTTATCCGGCCGGTCCAGGGTACCCAGAATGTGTAAAAGCGTTGATTTGCCGATTCCGGACGGGCCGACGACCGCCAGGGTTTCACCAATTTTTAAGTCGGCGCTAACATTTTTTAAAATTTCGATGCGGCTGCCGCTGCTGTTGAAGCTCTTATGGAGATCCCTGATACTGATCAATGGATCTGCCGAAGAGAATTCAACCTCCGGGTTACCATGGTCATGGGAATTAACCATAACGAATCGCCTCGACAGGATTAAGCCGGGATGCCTGATGCGCCGGGTAAAGGGTGGCCAAAAAGCAGATGACAAGGGCGGCAGAAACGATAAAAAAAACATCCAGAAACTCGAGTTTTACGGGGAGTTTGGTTGTGAAGTAATAAATATCACCGGTGAGTTCGTGGATATCCCAATGCTTCAACAACGTACACAGGACAAACCCCAGACCCAGACCCAAAAGGGTGCCGATGGTGCCGATCACCATTCCTTCAAAAACAAAAATCTTACGGATGCTTTTTTCGGTGGCGCCCATGGCCTTGAGAATGGCGATGTCTTTGGTTTTGCCCATCACCATCATTATAAGGGAGGATGCGATATTAAATGCAGCCACCAGGATAATCAGGGTTAATATTACAAACATGACCCTTCGTTCGAGTTTAAGGGCTTTAAATAGATTTTGATTTTTTCGCATCCAGTCCCAGGCCCAGTAACGAAAATCCAGACCGGAAACAATATCCTCGGCAATTAATTTGGCCCGGTAAATGTCCTTAACCCGCACCTCAACGCCGCTGACGGTGTTTCCCATGCGCAGAATTCGCTGGGCATCGGTTAAATGAATATAGGCAAACACCTGATCAAAATCATACATACCGGACTCGAAAAACCCGGTTACCTGGAACTGTTTCATCGCCGGTATATGCCCGATGGGCGAAAGCGTGCCGCGGGTAGAAATCAGATAAACCACATCACCCCTGGCCACCTCCAGATTTTTCGCCAACTCTTTGCCCAAGACTATCCCGGGAACGGCCGGTTTTTCGTTATCGCTGAGATTCAGGGAGGATCCATTTGGCAATGAGATGTCTTTGAGGGTGTTAATCACTTTGCCGGCCGATTCAGGTTCGACACCCCGCAAGAATGCACCCGACACGCCCGACGATGATCGCAACATTACCTGACTGTAAATAACGGGGGAAGCGGCTTCGACACCCTCTATGGTCTTCAGATATTCGATTACCTGTCGGTAGTCACTGAAGCCGCCGCCGCGGCGCTTGATTTCTATGTGGGCTTGCCCGCCGAGAATACGGGATTTAAGATCAGATTCAAATCCGGACATCACGGCAATAACCACTATCAGTGCCATAACCCCCACTGACACGCCGGCGGTGGAAAGAATAGTGATCAGAGAAATGAACGCCTGTTTTTGTTTGGCCCTTAGATAACGACGACCTATGAAATATTCAAAAGCCATTGTATGATATTATTTCAAAATAGAGATAGTCTTTTAGAAAGGATAAATGAAAACGAGTAACCCATTTACCTTTGGGTGTCAAGATTAAGTTGGCAGTTCCACGCGCCTGAGCTGCATGGTAAAGGTGGTTCCGGTGTCCAGCCTGCTCTTGACTTCGAGGCGGCTTCCATAAGAATCGAGGATGCCGTGAACGATGGAAAGTCCCAATCCCGTTCCGCTTTTTTTGGTGGTAAAGAATGGATCAAATATGGAATCCATTGTTTGGTTGGACATGCCACAACCATCGTCGGTAATTTCAATACATGCGACTTCTCCCTTTAGCATATACAATTTAATATCGATGAACCCCTGCCCGTCGATGGCCTCGGCAGCATTTAATAAAAGATTCCAGAGAACCTGGCGCAGGTGCTGGGCATCCATTTCGATCCAAATCTCGGGAGAAATATCCCTGTTAATGGTTATTCGGTCCAAACAGGTATGATCCTTTTCAAAAAGCTCCGCGGTTTCAGTGAGTACTTTGTCCAACTGGATGGATTCAATATTTCCGGCCGGCGGTCTTGCAAACAGCAAAAAATTATTTACAAGAGAACTTAAACGGTCAGCTTCCCGCAGCACTATTTTCATTAAGCGCTCATGATCGGAATCGTAGTTAAATTCATCCCTTAAAAGCTGAATGGATCCGGTAAGGGAAGCAAGCGGATTTTTGATTTCATGCGCCATACCGGCCCCCAGTTCACCAATAGCCGCCATTTTTTCGACACGCCGAACATGATCTTCCATGGCCCACAGTTCTTTTTTTGACTTTCTGGCCTGTTCGGCTAATAAACTGCTCAAAATCGCAACCGCAAAACAGCCCAGCACAATAATCATAATTTTGTAAAAAACGTGGCTTCCGTTATGGCTGGATGCCAAAAGGCTTTCATCGATAACATACGGTCTTAAAAAGCCGTAATACTCCAGTTCAACCAGAATGCTGTATTGCAGCGCACATAGCCCTACCATGATCATACTGCCCATTCGATGCAGCAGCATACTGGAATAAATGATTACCACAAGATAAAGAAAAGAGAAAATGCTGGAAAAGCTGCCGGTCACATAGATGATCACGGTCACGATAAAGGTATCGATACCAATTTGCACGTAGGCAAAATGCAGGCGCTGCTTAATTCTGTTCAGGATTAAGCTATAAATAAATGATAAAAGGAAAATAAAGACAATCAGTCCATACAACAACAGGAGGGGGACAGCCACAAGAGAGGGGGTTTGGCTGAGTTGTAAAACGATACTTGATCCGAGCAGCAACGTGGTGAAAATCAGCCGGGCGAACATGAGCCATTCAAGGTTAAGATACTGATCGCTTTCGGGCATTAAAGAAGAATCAGTCATGGGCAAATATTGAACGGCCTGGAAATTTCGTGACTAAGCGTGCCCATCCGCAAATAGTAAAAATGCCGGATAGCAAGCATTGGTTTCCAAAAGAGATCTTATGGGGCCTAGTGTTTTATCTCAAAGACGGAACGTTATGATCCGGGGCTGACAGCTTTTATCCGCCGATTGCGCCGGCCATTTTAAATACCGGCAGGTACATGGCGACAACCAGGCCACCGATGGTGACGCCCAAAAACACAAGCATGAACGGCTCAATTAGAGCGGTTAGGTTCTCCACTGCTTGATCGACTTCTTCATCATAGAACACCGCGATCTTTTCAAGCATTGCATCGAGGGCACCGGTTGATTCCCCCACCGCAATCATCTGGCAAACCATCGCCGGAAAAACACCGCTTTCTAAAAGAGGGTCGGCCATGGTGCGACCCTCGGCAATATCCGAGCGGACAACGTAAACAGCATTTTCAATGGTTTTGTTGCCAGCAGTTTTAGCAACAATTTCAAGTGCTTCCAGTATAGCAACCCCGCTCGATAACATAGTACCCATGGTACTGGTAAATTTGGCCACGGCTACCTTCCGGACCAGCTCACCGATAACGGGCATTCTCAGCAGTAAATCATCAAGGGTTTCTCGTCCTTTTTCGGTGCCATAGAACTTCTTCATGACAATAAAAAAAAGGCCAGATCCAATCAGGATATAAATAATATTCTTTTTGGTGAAATTACTTACATCTACCACTAACTGGGTAAAGGCCGGCAACTCAGTTCCGAAATCGTCGAACATGTCCTGAAACACGGGGATAACAAACACAAGAATGATGGCCAGTACGACGATTGCAACCGCCAGGGTAACCAGTGGATACGTCATGGCTCCTTTTACCTTGGATTTTAATTTGGCGGCCTTTTCCATATACGACGAAAGACGCCGCAAGATTGTATCCAGGATACCACCGGCTTCGCCGGCCGCGATCATATTTACGAATAGATCATCAAATTCTTTGGGGTATTTTTTAAGTGATTCAGCCAGTGTCGCACCACTTTCTACCTGCTCCTTTATACTCTTCAACATCTTTTTAAAGGTCACATTTTCCTGCTGGGAGAAAAGTATATCCAGACATTGGATAATGGGGAGACCGGCATCAATCATGGTGGAAAATTGTTTGGCAAAAAGGATAATGTCTGCAGTTTTGACTTTCGGCTGAAGAAAGCCGACATTTTCAAAAAGATCTTTGGGTTTTGGCTTGATTTTAAGGGACTCGAGTTTCATGCGCTTGAGACTGGCCCGCACAATCTCCGGCGATGATGCTTCCATCTCTCCTTTCTTTTTTATACCCTTCTGATTCTTTCCTGACCATACATAGAACGGCATGTTCAAACCCCCTTTATGACGAGACGGCGCATAACCTTGAATGCTTTCTGCGGTGCATCGTGCATCTTATCGGACAACTTCTGGATTCTGCCTTTGCTGAGCCCTTTAAAAAAGTGTTAACATTAGGTCCCCGGTTTCGGACCGATGCGAATTATGCAACTGAAATCTTCAAAAATCAGGATATATAGACCTATCTGGATGAGTTTAAGCTGGAAAAGGCTTTCATCTGGATCAGGCACAAATATCAGTCCGGTCTTTCTCTATACAAAATCTGTGATGACATCCAAATTGTAAATTAATTAGATTACTTAATAGCCTTTTTGCGGCGATTGGAAAATGCGGCAAGACCAATCGCTCCACAGGACAACCATGAAGCGATGAATCGGATATACACTTTTGTCCCCTAAAAAATGTTATATTATAGAGTATCACAATGTACGCTAAACGACAATACTTTTTGGAATTACTACAAAATCAGCTATTTCGCATCTCTGACGGCATGCATTCGGGAGCATGATTTTTATTTGTGTTGTTTTATAAAAGTCATGGATTTTTAGTCGAATCGGTGATGTAATTCGGATAAAAAAAGTGATATATACCGGAAGTGGTTTCAAAGCCACGCCGGAGGCGGACAAGCCTCGCCGGAGGCGGACAAGCCTCGCCGGAGGCGGACAAGCCTCGCCGGAGGCGGACAAGC
>CAMYNZ010000043.1 GCA_947259865.1 uncultured Desulfobacterales bacterium
AGTCGAAGCCACTCCCACCCATATTAAAGACTGTAGTGTTTACCGACCCCCATCCAGAATGGATAGTGGGAGCGGCATCTTGCCGCGATTAATTAGAATTTTCCGCAGGATCGCAGGGTACTAGAGTGTCGGATGAAGCGACAGGCAGCCAACAAACGTATTTTGGCTGTAGCCTTCGCGGGTTTCATTTCCGGCTGCAGGAAACGCCCGGCTGGCGCAACGGGAAAACAATAACCGGGGGGATTCTTCGGGTACACGGTATAGGGTCAAAGACGCCGAAAGTTGATGGTTTTTATCGGCCGGCGCAACCGTAATTTTAACAGTCTCCATCGAGCGGGAGGTTGTCGGCAGTCGCTTGAGCTGATCCATTAAATGATCCTGCCAGGCCTCAATCTCGGCACTTTTTTGAGCATATACCGGAATGGCGTCGACCGTTAGTATTTTTTCCGGCTGTGACGCACTGTCAAGAAGATGGGCCAGGGCCGAACGGCTGCTGGTTACAAATAATCCCGAGCTATCCCGGCCCAGTTGCCGGTCGAATTGCATCATCCGAAACCAGGCCATAAACCGCTCTGGAATCATATATCCGGCGGCTTCGCTCGAATTAAATACGCTGCTATGATTTTTACCCTCAAATTGATCCCCGGGTTGACGCCGGCCATGAAGGTTTGCCAGGAGGCTATTTTCCATGGCTTCGATTGATGATAGATCCTGCCGCAGCCGTTCCTTTTCCATATCAAATTCCTGGGCAATCGCTAAAAACAACCGGGCGCCAAAGGTTGGATCCACCTCCCCGGATAGCTGTTTTTGCGGTTCATCCTTTTTTATATCCGCCTTGATCCGTGATGGGGATGTTTCATCAAAAAAGGGGACTGTTTCAGCCAGATTTCTGGTAAAGGCATTTTGCAGTCCCCGGGAGTCATGGTGAAGGTTCGCCCATTCCCGGTAGTCTTTTAAAATCGCAGCCAGCCGCTCTTCATCGCCTTCAATCGGGATACGAATCTCCACCAGACCTTTTTGCGACCAGCTCTGAAGGCTGTCAGATACGGTAAGGCGAGCCGGTTGATAGATTGTTGATTGCCGGAAACAAAAACCAAGGGCATCGACAACCGGTTTGGATATGTAGGTAAAGGGAAAGTATATGGGTTTCATTTTTCTGAGAAAGTATTAAGTGTTAGGTTTTAGGTTTTAAGTATTTGTAATAACATAAAAATATATACTTAACACCTAAAACTTTAATCCGCCAAAGAACTCTGGCGGATAAAACCTAAAACATGATGAATTCAGCTTTTTACGGCGTGAGCGAATGCCTTTAAAACCGATAAAAAACTTTTTAAAGTAATTTCCGGGACATAATACTAGAAGCCATCTCAAAAATAGTAGATCGCGTTCTATGGTAAGGCGTCCCGCGGTTTGAAAGCGGAGTCCGCCAACGCACTCTGGCGGATGAACGTACACCTCGTGGCTGGAAGCCACTCCCACCAATTTTTGATGATCATGGTGTTTACCAAACTTTATCCAATATGAATAGTGGGAGCGGCATCTTGCCGCGATTAATTAGCATTTCAAGCCGCGAGACAACGCAGCCATTGGACGCTAGATGCATTTTTGAGATAGCTTCTAGATCTTTTGATCCCTTACTACCACCCCGCGTGATTCCAGCCGATCCCGAATCTTATCAGCAACCTTCCAGTTTTTAGCCGCCCGGGCCTTTTCTCTTTCATTTAGCAGCCTTTGCACTTCGGGACCAGAGTCCGTATCTCCAAAATCAAATATATTAAGTACCGTATTGATGCTCCGGAAAGCCTCGATAATTTTGGCCGCACCGGCCTGATCGATTTCTTTTTTCAATACCAGGATATTCGCCTGTTTAATGATTTGGAAGATCGATGCCATGGCCGCTGATATATTCAAATCATCATCCATGGCGGTGGTGAAACCGTTTTTGATATCGTAAAGCAGCTGATTGAGATCGCTGTAAGCCTGACCCGCGTTTACCCTTCGTAAACTTCGTATGCAGGCATTAATCCGTTTCAGTGAGCGCCTGGCATTTTCCATTCTGTCCTGTGAAAAGGTCACCGGTTTTCCATAGTGATTTGAAATCAGCCAGTATCGGATTTCTCTGCCGTTGTAGCCCATGTGGGTGAGATCTTCGAGAGTGAGACCGCCACCTTTTTCATCCACCTTTTTGCCGTCGATCAGCACCCGGTCGCAATGGATCCAATATTTAGCACCCGGCGCCCCGTCCAAAGCTCTGGAAATGGCAATGATATTTTCATGGTGCGGAAACATTACCTCCCGGCTGCTGGCGTGGATATCATAGCTTTCCCCGAGGTATTTTCGGCAGATCGCTGCACACTGTAGATGCCATGAAGGCCGTACATTGCCCCAGGTAGATTTGGTATAGATCCCCCTTTTAAGTTCGGAAAGTTTAGAGCGTTTAAAAAGGGTGAAATCCCTGGGATTATCCTTTTCGTACTCATCCAGATCAACCGTGGCGCCGAGCTTTATTTTATTAATATCAATGCCGGAAAGATTGCCGTATTCAGAGATCCGCGAAATATTGAAATATAACGACCGCAGTTTTTCATAGGCAAATCCCTTTTGGGAGAGTTTTTCCGCCAGCCTGACCATGTCATCAACATGATCACTGGCCCTCGGATACTTTTGCGCGGGCTTTATACCCACGAAATCCAGATCCTCTTTGATAAACCCGGTGTGCCGGTCGGTAAATTCGGCTAATTCCTGGCCGGCTTTATCTGAACCGTTAATGGTCTTGTCATCAAGATCCGTAATATTCATAATATGCTTGACGGCAAAACCCCTGTATTCCAGGTAACGGCACAAAAGATCGGAAGACAGCAGGCGCCTGATTTCACCCACATGCATTCTCGCGTGGGCGGTGGGGCCGCATGAATAAACCGAAACCTTACCCGGCACAAGCGGTTCAAGCGATTCTTTTTTCCGACTCATGGTGTTGAACAGTTTCAATACGAACTCGTCTTTTACGGTAAAAACCGGTGTGCTCAGATATCGCTCGCCACTGTCGGGAAAAATAACGACAATCGTGCCCTCTTCCAGATCTTCAGCCTCTCTTTGAGCAACAGCCATTGCCGCACCACTGCTCATTCCCACAAATAGACCTTCCTGTTTTGCAAGCCGCCGTGTCATCTCAAAGGCTTCTTCATCATCTATATTAACCTTTTTATCCAGACGCTGCTTTTCAAAAATCTCGGGGCAGTAAGCCTCCTTCATATTTTTCAAGCCCTGGATTTTATGACCGAGGTAGGGTTCGACGCCCACGATCTGGATCGCCGGGTTATACGCTTTCAGTTTTCTTGAAACACCCATTAGTGTGCCGGAGGTACCCATAGTGGCGACCAGGGTTGAGATAACCCCCTGGGTTTGTTTCCATATTTCCTCTGCCGTACCATGGTAATGGGCTTTCCAGTTGGCCTGGTTGTTAAACTGATCCGCCATAAAAAATGTATCGGGGTTTTCCCTGGCCAATCGGTAAACCTCTTCGATGGCCCCATCCGTTCCGAGATGGCCCGGGGTCAAAAGAATTTCGGCACCGCGGGCCTTTAAAATTTTTTGACGCTCAATGCTGACTGCTTCGGACATGGCCAGAAGAAGCTTGTAGCCCTTTACCGCGCATACCATTGCCAATCCGATCCCGGTATTACCGCTGGTGGCTTCAATGATGGTTTTGTCGGGTGTCAGTTGACCGGATTCCTCACCGGCTTCAATCATTGCGAGCGCTATGCGATCTTTTACCGAACCACCGGGGTTAAAATACTCCAGCTTGGCAAGTATTCTGACGCTCGGATTGGGATTGAGATTCCTGATCTCAACCACCGGTGTGTTACCGATGGTATTCAGAATTGATGGGCGCATATTACACTCATCCACAATGATAGTTGATTATAAAAAATATTGCCCGATAGCTCACACATTTGTTTCGGCCCCGGCGACGGGAATTGGCGCAAACACCACCGCAAGCGGATGGGGTATAAAAAAACTTTAATTAACAATCACGATATGACATCAATGATATCCCGGCGCACTTTATTTTCATCCCGGGTGGCGTCAATTATACGAAACCGCTGGGGTTCAAGGCGTGCAAGTTCAAGGTAACCGGCCCTTACTTTTTTATGAAATGAGAGATTCTCTTTCTCAAACCGGGACTCTACATCGTCTCTTTTTCCGTTGTCGATCTGGGCCCAGGCCCGGGACAACCCGATATCCGCAGGCAAATCCAGTAAAATCGTGACATCCGGTTTTAATCCTTCCAGAACCAATTCGTGCAGTTTAAGTATCTGCTTGACGTCCAGTCCTCTGGCATATCCCTGATACACCACGGTGGCATCAAAAAAACGATCACACAACACCGTCTTGCCCGCCGATAGTGCGGGTAGCACAAGCTCTTTTACATGCTGGGCCCGATCCGCCAGGTACAGAAAAAGTTCACTGACCGGGCAGATATTTTTACTTGCAGGATCCAGCAAAATGGAACGGATCTTTTTTCCGATTTCAGTGCCGCCCGGTTCCCGGGTCACGATGCATTCCTGACCCCGGTGTTCAAAATGCGTTTTGATGTATTTTAGCTGGGTTGTTTTGCCGGACCCCTCAATGCCTTCAAAAGTGATAAACATATGATTCGTTAGTGGGTTTGATTGGTATATTTAGTTTAATTGGTTGAATTAGTTGAATTGGTTAGTAATGTTGCGATCTTTTTTGACGTATTGAACAAATCCAACCAATACAACCAATTGAACCGGTTATTTACCTTTATAAAAATGCCGTTCCAAAAGTCGGTGATAGGATGTCCAGGTCTCGTTGGAATCGTCCGACGCCATAAACTCGCGTATGCTGTTTACCTTTGAGTCGATCTCATCAATATAATTCAGCAATACGGCCTCGATGGTTTTGGGTGGTTCAGGTGATCCGAATTGCCTGCTACCGTGATGACTCACGATCATGTGTTTAAGCAGAATCGCTTGTTCTTCGGGAAAATCTTTTACTTTACCCAGTTTTACGTCAACCAACTGAATTCCGATAACAATGTGACTTATTAAACGCCCCTGGTCGCTATAATCTATTTTAGAGGTGTATTCGAATTCCGTTATCTTGCCAATATCGTGCAGAATGGCACCCGCAAGCAGCAGATCTCGATCTATTCCACCGTAATGTTCTGCAATCCGGTCCGCCATCAGTGCCATCGAGAGCGTATGTTCGAGCAGGCCGCCAATATAGGCATGGTGCATTTTTTTTGCTGCCGGTGCATGCTTGAATTTGTGGACAAATTCCTCGTCAGCCCAGAACGCATCAAAAAGTTCGCGTAAATAAACGGTGGACATCGAAGCGGTTACCTTTAACAGACGCTCGTACATCGCGTTAATATCACGCTGGGTGGCGGGAATAAATTCTGAAGGGTCAACATCATCATTCGAACAGGCTTGCATTTCCTTGACAACAAACTGAAGGGTTTCCCTGTATTCAGAAATGTTTCCTTTGGAACGCACAAAGTCACCCGATTGCAATCGGGCGGATATTGCGTCGACATTATCCCATACTACGCCTTTTATACTGCCGGTTTTATCTGACAGGACGATATTCAAATAATTGTCTCCATTCTTTTTTTGAGCCACGTGTTTGTCGGATAAAACAAAGATATCATCAACGGCATCGCCGGCTTTGATATCTTTGATAAATATCTTTTTCATGATAACGCCTTCCGGGGTCCATTATATTAAGCGATTCTAAAGCTGCTATAACGACAGCTCATTTCAAGAGCAAGGGGTAATTTTTTAAATTCAGTTCTTCTCCCCTTTAGTTGGAGAAGACAGCTTATTTTGCTTTAATTAACTACAACTAATCCGGACATGGTCCTTATATTCAAAGGTCAAATTGCCATTTCCTGAGATCCTCAAGCACATGGTAATCCGTCATATCGCATTTTATCGGCGTTATGGAGATAAAATTTTTATGCAGTGCGGTTCCATCGATATCCAGGTTTTCACCCGCATAGGGTGCATCACAGCCCTGCCAATAATAGATGCGGTTGCGCGGATCAATCCGTTTTTCGATGTATTCGGGGTAAAGGTCAAGACCCTGTTGACTAAACCGGACACCGGCGGACTTTCCCAGTGATCCCTTTGGTATATTGACATTTAAAAAGGTCCCAAATGGCAGTTTTTTTTCGATAACTTTATCGGCCAACAATCGCACGAATCGGGCGGCGTCTTCATAGTGGTCAACAACGCGACAGTCTATCGAAACCGCAATGGCCGCGACACCGTATATCGCCGCTTCCCTGGCAGCAGCAACGGTCCCGGAATAATTTAGGTTGGCCCCCACATTGGCTCCCGGATTAATGCCTGCAATCACCAGGTCAGGTTTGGTGTCAAGTAATTCAAGAAATGCAAACTTTATGCAGTCGGCCGGTGTTCCGCTTACGGCATATCCCCGGTATCCGCCGTTTACATCGACCTGCTCGGCACGCAGGGGTTTTTCTAAGGTAATCGCATGCCCCACCGCACTGCGTTCACGATCCGGAGCAACCACGGTCACCGTGTACCGTCCCGACAGCATTTTGTAGAGCGCCCATATTCCCTCTGCATACACACCGTCATCATTTGTTAAAAGAATATTCATAATTCCGTATTCCAAAATCGATATTAAGATGTTGATTGACAATTACTATAACACCAAAGTAGGAATTATCCACAGTTATCTGAATAATTCCCCCCTCATACACCAACTTACCGCTTTTTAAATGCGGCCATTATCACAACTACATCTTGACTTTTTTCTTCGAATTGGCTTTATTTTGCAAATCTTAAGCAGGTTCAATAAGTTACATATGGGTAATTTAAAATCCAGGGGATTATCGGCTCATTCCATTAAATTCCACCAACTCTTTCGGAGATGATCCAAAAATATTAATGTTGCACAAAACCCCCCAAGGAAAGCGTGACGGCCCTGTCTTCAGGCAGCAAAAACACAGGATCCTGCTAGTGTTAGCAGGATCTTTTTTTAATATTTTGAAAGTAACGGCCTGCAATTTCCTGGCACTATGCATATTTGCCGGTCCCGCCTCAGCGCAGCAAATATTGGAGAGTCTCTCTGAGTCTGACCCCGAACGGCCCTGGCAGATCGAGGCGGATGAGATAGATTACGACGACAAAGCACTGCAGTACATTGTTAAAGGCAATGTCAATATAATCAAGGGGGACACCAAACTCTCCGCTGATTACGTTCGCTTTAATCGCCAGACCATGAAAGCATATGCGCAGGGCAATGTAAAGATGACGGCCGGAAATGATGTGCTGACCGGCAGCAGCATGGATATCGATCTTGAAACCCAGACCGGAACCATTGTCGATGGATACATCTTCCTGCAGGATAACAATTTTCACATCAGAGGCGGTCGGATTGAAAAGCTCGCTGAAGACAGCTACGCCGTTGAAGATGCCGCCATCACAACCTGTGATGGAGATAGCCCCGCCTGGCTCATCACCGGAAAGCATCTCAAAGTTACCATTGAGGGCTACGGCGTTATCAAACACGCTGCCCTCAGGGCCAAAAACATTCCCGTTCTCTACACACCCTATCTGATCTTTCCGGCCAAGCTGAATCGCCAGACGGGACTTCTGCCGCCGGAGTTCGGGACCTCTGACAGGCTGGGTTTTTTCTGGATTCAACCATTTTTCTGGGCCATCAATGAAAGCGCCGATGCCACCTTTTATGAACATTACATGGGTGACCGGGGACACAAACTCGGACTGGAATACCGCTACATGCTGAGCCGGATCTCAAAAGGCACTTTGATGTATGATTACCTGGACGACCGCAAGGTTGACGATGGTACCGGAGACACGAGCAAAAAGTACGGGTTTGGCGATGACACTGTTTTACGACCGAATGACGATCGTTACTGGTTCAGGATGAGTCATCATCAGGAATTACCGGGTGATTTTTATGCAAAAGTCAGCCTGGATATTGTCAGCGATCAGGACTATTTGAAGGAATTCAAATACGGCATGACCGGATTTTTTGATACGGAAAAATACTTTAACAAAAATTTCAACCGTGTGTTCGATGACTATGCCGACCCTGTGCGCGTGAACAAAATCAGTGTAAACCGAAACTGGGATAGCTACGGTTTTAATCTGGAGGCTCTGTGGTTTGATAATGTTATCAATCGGCGCTTCAGCGATACGGATTCGACCCTGCAACAATTGCCGTTTATAGGTTTTGATGCATCTAAACAGAGGATCATGGCCTCACCCTTTTATTTTGATCTCGATTCGGAGTACACTTATTTTTACAGAGAAGACGGCGATAAAAGCCACCGGGCTGATATCCATACCCGGGTGTATTTCCCCTATCAGTTCAAAGATTACTTTGTTTTGGAGCCTTCCATCGGCCTGAGAGAAACAATCTGGTACGTTGATCCTGAAATCGAAACGGTCGATGACGATGATCGCTTCAATCGCCAAATCTATGATATAAAAGTGGATCTTACATCTGAAATATATAAAGTCTTTAACGTAAATATAGCCGATATCGATCGAATTAAGCATAGCATATTGCCGGAGATCAGCTATGATTATATTCCCGATCAAGACCAAAAGGATCTTCCGCAATTCGATGCGCTTGCCCGCATCGATGAGCAAAGCCTGCTTACCTATTCTATCACCAACTTTGTGACCTGGCGATCGACCAAAAAACAAATTGGCACTGATGACGCCACAAGTTATGACTACCGGCAGTTTGGTCGGCTGAAATTTGAGCAGGCCTATGATATCAATGAAGCCAGAGATGACATGGCGGATGGCATCCCGAACAACAAGAGCCGGCCGTTTTCACCCATTCGGGGTGAACTGGATCTGAGCCTGGGTCGGTATCTGACGGTTGATGCCGATGCGCAGTGGGATATTTATGATGACACCTTTACCACCACTAATGCTGCGGTAACTGTCACTGATAAAAGCGGCGACAGTCTTTCGACCGAATATAGATTTACCGAAAAGGATACCGAATCCGTTAGTTTCAATATCCGCCTGAAAGTGTCAGACAAATTTACCAGCTTCGCCGAATACGAGAGAAATATTTTTGACGACCAGCGCATCGACACCATTTTGGGAATACTGTATGAAACGCAATGCTGGTCTTTAGAACTGCGCTATATTGATGAACCTGAGGATAGGAAGTATCAATTTTCGATAAATCTCCTGGGAATTGGCGAGTTAGGGACCTAATCCGGGCGATTTTGTCTAAACCGCCGCTAATAGTTCATAATTTTTATTGTTTGTAGTAATTTTAAGACATTTAAGATATAGTAACCTACGAAATTTCAAGAGTATTTACACCGGGAGTGCCGCTGGCATTCGCAAGACAAATTTGGATATATCGAAAACACAGCGATGACCAATAATACCCTAACCTATTCCTGGTATGTACTGCATACCAAAAGCAGGTTCGAGAACGTCGTCCACGACGGTCTCTACAAAAAATCCCTGGAGGTATTTCTGCCTAAAATCAAGGTGCCCAGCAGACGCCGTGACCGAAAATTATTGATCAAAGTACCCCTATTTCCAGGGTATTTATTTGTGAAAACGGATCTTAATCCTTATCAACATCTTGAAATTGTTAAAACTGCCGGAGCTGTGCGACTGATTGGCAACCATGAGGGGCCGATACCGGTTTCCGAATCGACGGTGGAATCCTTACAGATAATGGTGGCCACTGATCAACCGGTAACAACCGGAACCCGTCTAAAAAAGGGTGACCGGGTTATGGTGGTGGCCGGTCCTTTCGCCGGTGTGACCGGAACCTTTGTGCGCTATAGGGGAAAGCACCGTGTGGTCGTCAATATTGAGGCGCTGGATCAGTATGCCGGCGTGGACGTTGATGAAAATGATATTGAACGACTACCCCAGATATTAACATAACTACTTGACTTTTTATCAAGTTTTGTTTTATAAGATAAATAAATTAGTAACATCCATCTGATGGTTGAGAAGGAGGATGTATGAATAAGCTTGAGCTTATTTCCTCATTGAAAAGGGAAGCGAACATATCGAAAGCAGAATCAGCGAAAATCATACAATTATTTTTCGGCTACATGTCAGATGCCTTGGCCCGGGGCGAGCGTGTCGAAATCCGCGGCTTGTGCAGTTTTTATGTCAAAGAATATAAAAGCTACACGGGCAGGAATCCAAAAACCGGGGAAAAGGTTGTCATCAGGCCTAAAAAACTCCCTTTCTTTAAAACAGGAAAAGAATTAAGAGAGCGGGTAGATTATTAATTTTGTGCCTGGGTTTGAGTCAATTGTAGATCAAGATCGGCCAAAAAAAATTTTAACCACCTTCCTGGAAAAAGGCACAATTCCCCATGCCCTTTTGTTTGCAGGAATTGAAGGGGTAGGCAAACAAGCTGCGGCCATGGCGTTTGCCATGGCATGCAATTGTATGGCCAATGATCCAGGGCGTTTTGAGCAAGACAACGCGGATTCTTCTAATAGAAACGGGTATCGCTCTTCAATCGAACCGTGCGGTAACTGTCGCCCTTGCCGGAAAATTAAATCGGGGAACCACCCTGATATTATTCATATAAAACCCTCCGGCCAATATATTCGAATCGCTCAAATTCGCACCCTCATCGACACCCTGGCCTTGAAACCTTATGAGGCAAAACGGCGGGTGGTCATCATTTCAAAGGCCCAAAGCATGAATCCGGCGGCCGGAAATGCGCTCCTTAAAATGCTGGAGGAACCGCCTGACCGGACCCATCTGATTCTTATCGCCGAACAAACGGCCGATCTCCTCCCCACAATCGTGTCACGCTGCCAGCATATCCGGTTTAACCCGATTTCCCGGAACAAACTTGCGGCTTTGCTGGAAGCCCAGGATGGTGTTGATGAGAAGAAAGCCTTACTCATTGCGGGTATGGCAAACGGCAGCCTCACCCAGGCACAAACCATGCATCGAACAGACTGGATTCAATGGAGGAATTGGCTTATTCAGGCCAGCGGCCTGGACCAGCCGGCATCGCTATTATCGAGACCTGCCGGATTATTGCTGGCATTTGCCGAGCAGTTATCCGGCAATAAGGCCTCACTTTTTGACGCTCTGGAGGTAATGAAATCCTGGCTGCGGGATCTGATAGTCAGTCAATACAGACCTGATAATGTGATCAACGCTGATCTGACGGAATCTATTCAAAAAACATCCAAAAATTGCTCGCTAAATTCATTATTAAACAAAATAAGCATCATTCAGACGGCACAGAGAAACCTTGACGCCAACGCTAATGTCAGGCTTACAATAGAGCTAATGATGATGCGGCTGGCAAGAGATCAGGGTGCAGGATAATCGACACAGGTTAGGGGCTTGACCCCGGTTGAAATATTGGAAGACTGGGTTACGGGATGCGGTGACTTACTAGGTTGCGTGTTCCGAGTTGCGCGTTGCGCGTTATAATTGGAATTCCCTCCTTTTTTATCTCGAAACCCGTAAGGCGTAACTTGTTGCTTTTTTCTCATCATTGCACTAATCCACTATTTTTACCCCGTGAAACTTTTTCTGCGTTTCACCGGGGCCATGATTGCGGCAAAAAACGAAACTTAAAAAAATATAACATATTTTCAATACGTTGTAGAAATTTAGCAACGTTTAATCATTTAGGATTGAAAAAATGGCAAAAGTTGTTGGCGTAAGATTCAAAGCCGCCGGCAAGGTTTATGATTTTGACAGCGGCGCTTTCGTACTAAACATTGGAGATCACGTAATTGTGCATACCGAGCAAGGACTCGGTTTTGGAACAGTGGTAGTCCCTCCGGTTCCCCATGACAAAAGGCCATCCAAAAAACCGCTGAAAAAAGTGTATCGTCTTGCAGGTGAAAAAGATTTTGTTCAGATCAAAAAGAATCGTGAAGACGAAAAAAAAGCCCATAGCTATTGTCAGGAATGTATAGAACAGCTGGATCTTAAAATGAACTTATTCTCCGTTGAAAAATCCTTCGATTCGAGTAAAATTACATTTTTTTTCACATCGGAGGGCCGGGTCGATTTCAGACAGCTTGTAAAAATGCTGGTAAAAAAACTCGGTACCCGGGTTGAGATGCGCCAGGTCGGTATTCGTCATCAGGCCAAGATGTGCGGTGGCTTAGGTCGATGCGGTCGCATCACTTGCTGCTCGTCTTATCTGGAAAAATTCGGGCCGGTATCAATCCGCATGGCCAAGGAACAAAGCCTTTCCCTGAATCCCACCAAGATTTCCGGACAGTGTGGCCGTCTGATGTGTTGTCTGACCTACGAATACGAGACTTATATGGATCTTAAAAAGAGCTTTCCCAAAATAGGTAAAAAAGTAACGACCCCCGGCGGAATTGGGAAAGTTGTCCGCCATAACATCATCGGCAGCTGCGTAACCGTTCGGCTGGATGGCGGGACGGAACTGGAAGCAAAGTTAGCAGAAATTTCAGAAAAGAAGGATTAGGAAATATTATGGCCGAGCCTTTTTATATTACGACACCGATTTATTATGTAAATGCCAGACCTCATCTGGGGCATGCCTACACCACGATCGTGGCTGATGTTGCAACCCGGTTTCATGCCATGCGCCGGTCGGAGACCTTCTTTCTCACCGGCACCGATGAACACGGTGACAAGGTGGTCCGCTCGGCCAAAAAGGAAAATTTAAGTCCCCGATTATATGTGGATAAGATCAGCAGCCAGTTCAAAGCGCTCTGGCCCGAACTTAACATTCATTACGATCACTTTATAAGGACTACCGACCTGACCCATATGGCAGTGGTGGAGCAAATCCTTCAAAACATATACGATTCCGGTGATATCTATTTCAGCGAGTATGAAGGTAGGTACTGTTTCGGATGCGAACGCTTTTACACCGAGCGGGAGTTGGTGGACGGAAAATGTCCCGATCACGAAACAGAACCCGAAATTATACAGGAATCGAATTATTTTTTTAAAATGAGCAATTACCAGGATTGGCTCATCGCCTATATTAATGATAACCCTGAATTCATTCGACCGGAGCGCTATAAAAATGAAGTGCTGGCCTTTTTAAGAGAGCCCCTGGAAGATTTGTGTATCTCCCGACCAAAATCACGGCTTAAATGGGGCATAACACTGCCTTTTGACCAGGATTATGTCACCTATGTGTGGTTTGACGCCCTTTTGAATTACATTTCAGCACTGGGATATCCTGACGGTCAACGGTTTCAAAAATTTTGGCCCCGGGCCCAGCACATCGTCGCCAAAGACATACTCAAGCCCCACGGCATTTATTGGCCGATCATGCTCAAGGCTGCCGGCATTGAAGTATATAAACATCTGAACGTTCATGGATACTGGAATATCGAGCAGAGCAAGATGTCCAAAAGCCTCGGGAATGTGGTGGAACCGCTGGCACTTAAAAAAGTGTACGGGATCGATGCATTTAGATTTTTTCTTTTACGGGATATGACCTTCGGCCTCGATTCAAACTTTTCCGAAGCGGCGCTGGTGCAGCGGATTAATTCAGATCTGGCCAATGATCTGGGCAATTTGTTCTCCAGGATATTGGCCATGGCCCATAAATATTTCGATGGTATCGTCCCCGGGGTGGATCCGAAAGTTGAAGCGGAGTTTCGGTTGGGTCTTGGGGCCTATGCCACGACCGCCATCGAAATGTTTGACAGATCGATGGAAACCTTTGCCTTTCACAAGGCGCTTGTGGCCATATGGGAATTTATCAGCCACCTGAATAAATATATCGATGTCACCGCACCCTGGGAGCTGGCCAAAAAAAAATCCACCAGAAAACAACTTGAAGCTTTGATCTACAATCTTCTGGAGGGCTTGAGAATTATAAGCGGATTAATTTATCCGATCATGCCGGATACCGCCAAATTAATGCAGCGACATCTCGGATTGGATCCCGAAGCGCCCTTTTATATGCTCGATCAGCTGAGAACCTGGCAAACAATTCCCCCCGGTACAAAATTGTTGAAGTCAATTGCACTTTTCCCCCGCATTGATAGCAAAAAGGCCGGCGGGTCTCCGCAAAAACCGGCGCAAGCAGAAAAAGCGGCTGCCGAATTCAAACCCCAGGTGACGATTGACGATTTTGCCAAACTTGACCTCAGGGTTGCAACGATCATTAAAGCTGAAAGCATCCCCAGAGCTAAAAAGCTCCTCAAACTCGAAGTCGATCTCGGTGAAAAAAGAACGATCGTTGCCGGTATCGCGGCCGATTATGCACCCGAGGATCTCGTCGGCAAGCAAATCATCATTGTCTCAAACCTTAAACCGGCTAAAATAATGGGAATTTTGTCTAACGGTATGCTGCTGGCCGCCGTCGATGG
>CAMYNZ010000044.1 GCA_947259865.1 uncultured Desulfobacterales bacterium
ATCGCGGGATTGCGAAAAGGCTTCTAAGGCCGCTTTCTGGTCGTCCGCCGCCGCATCCTTGATCAATTTGGGGTATTCTTCCACATTGGCTTTGATCTCTTTTTGAAAAGCCGTTTCGAGGTTTTCCGCGGTTGATCCGATTTTGCCGCGCATCAACAGCAAATACCGACGGGCATGAACGGATTCCGCATCGGAAACCGCCCGGAACAGGCGGGCGATCTGGGGATATCCTTCCATGGCGGCTTTAAGGGCAAAGGCTTCATTTCTTGCAGAGGCTTTCGATTCGGCAGCAAAGGCATAGGCCAGATTTTTTTCGGTCTTTACGGGCATAATGTTGACTCCTCCATTTTTGAGGTCACTATAGGCAAAATTGCCGGAGAGGGTCAAGTTAAGATGTGCGACCGCACTGTCTTTGTCAAAAGCCCCAGAGAGTTACGTTTGGCGATATGAAAGTTAGATACCGATGGCCGTTTTCATGTTTGCCAGGTGTTTAATGCTGTCCTTAAGGATGACATACTCGATAAATTGCTGGGTGGTAATTTCACCACCGGCCACGGCAAGATTTCCTTTGCGGTCCAGCTCATCGTCACTCAAACCGGATATGAAATCGGAGGTATCTACGCCGTTTTTTTGGAGAACCTTCAATACCTCGTCCTTGGTACAGTCGGCGTGTTTACGGGCGTGTTGATTTCCCCCTTCATTGATCTGTTCTGCTGTAATATCCGGCAGTTTATCACCGTTTATAATCATTTTGGCCAGTCCGATGGCCTTGTAGTGACCGGAACCGACGTGTCGCGCTGTGACACCCACCGTCCATTCTTCCCAGTTACACACCTTATGCCAATCCTCGTCGGAGCAGCTATCGACAAAGGCAATAACCTCGTTGTTGAGTGTTTCAAGTTGTTGGGCTAAATCTTTTGCTCGTTGGCTCATGATTATCCTCCTTGTTATTCGTTTATAGACAAGAACTTGTTACAAGGTTAAAATTAGTAAAGGAACAGTAATATATTTCCAGCAGGTCCGATTTATCAACTTCCGGGAGCCTCGAGGTATTTTTTAAGATAACGCGCTGTGTAAGATTTCCGGGTCTTACCCAGCAGTTCCACCGGAGAACCAGTGGCCACGATATGGCCGCCGCCGTCTCCGCCTTCGGGTCCAAGGTCGATAACATAGTCTGCCTCTTTGATCACCTCCATATTATGTTCGATGACTGCGATGGTATTACCCGCATCAACCAGGACCTGCAGAACATTCATGAGGTGCTGAACATCGGTAAGATGCAGACCGGTGGTGGGCTCGTCCAGTATATAAAAGGTGTGGCCGCTGGATGGTTTGACCAGCTGTCGTGCCAGCTTGATGCGCTGGGCTTCGCCGCCGGACAGGGTGGGGCTCGGCTGTCCCAGGTGCAAATACCCCAGGCCGACATCACACACGAAACGGACCGCGCGCCGGATAGCGGGAACAGCTGAAAAATACGCCGCAGCTTCTGCAAAAGTGAGTTCCAGGACCTCCGCAATTGATTTTCCCTTGTAATGTATGGCCAGGGTATCTTGGTTGAATCGCAATCCATGGCACACCTCGCAGGTCACATAGACATCGGGTAAAAAACTCATACTGACCTTGGGATGACCCTGGCCTTTGCAGGCCTCGCAACGCCCCCCGGTTATGTTAAATGAAAATCGGCCCGGTTTAAAACCTTTGGCCCGAGCATCGGGGATACCGGCGAACAACTTGCGAATATCATCCAAAAACCCCACGTATGACGCCGGTACCGAACGCGGGGTTCGGCCGATCGGACTGTGATCCACTTCCCGGATGCGCTCAAGCTGCTTCCAACCTTTAATTTGCTTGCAGCGGCCGGCTTTGTGATTGTGATTCAGCATGCGGTTGCGGATACCGTGATAGAGCGTTTCTTTTAATAGCGTGGATTTGCCTGAACCCGAAACCCCGGTTACGCAAATCAGCGTACCCAGGGGAATTTTGAGATCGATGTGTTTTAAATTATTCTGGCTTGCGCCGCGGACCTCAATTCCGGGGCTTTGCCGATAGGGCCTGAGGCGGGATGTTATTTTCCGCGGTTGGCCATCGAGGCTGGCGCCGGTGAGGGATGCCGGTACTTTTTGCAGGTCCGAAAGTTTACCGCTGGCGACCAGCCGGCCGCCGTCCTGACCGGCACCCGGACCCAGATCGATTATAGTATCGGCGGCTTTAATGGTTTCTTCGTCATGCTCCACCACCAGAACGGTATTGCCGCGTGACCTCAGGGATTTGAGGGCCTCAATCAGAATGCCGTTATCCCGGGGATGCAGACCGATGGTAGGCTCATCCAGAATATAGCAGACGCCGGTAAGGTTGGATCCCAGCTGGGCCGCCAGCCGCACCCGCTGGGCCTCTCCGCCTGAAAGGGTGTTACCGCTGCGTCCCAGGGACATATAAGACAGCCCCAGGTGATTCAAAAGCGCCAGTCGTGTAAGGATTTCGGTAAGTATCGGTTCTGCCACGGGGCGTTGCCACGGTTCGAAGGTTAATGCCCTGAGCGTTTTGTCCAGTTTGTCCGCCGATTTTTGCACCAGGTCCCAGATAGAGTAGGTTCCGATTTTTACGGCCAGGGCTTCGGCCCTCAGACGGCTGCCGCGGCATTGGGGGCAAACCGCGGATTCTGATTCAGCCGGTTGATCCGGGTCTTGGCGGCCCTCCAGTTCCCCCAATCCGCCACACATCAGGCAGGCGCCCTGTTTGCTGTTGAATGAAAAAAGCCTCGGGTCCAGTTTTTCCAAACCGATGCCGCAGGTGGGACAGGTTCCGTGGATACTAAACGTCTCCTCGTTTGCAGGGTGACTCCAGACCGTAAGACTGCCTTCGCCTTCTTTTAAAGCCGTATCTACAAGCGCCCGAAGGTTGTCGACTTTGATCTTTCCGGCGCGGACATCACCCACCACGATTTCAATCGTGTGTTCATGATAGCGGCTTAGCGCCATGCCCTCCTGAAGGGATTTAAATTCTCCGTCTATTCTGGCTCGTGTGAATCCCTTGCGCAGGGCCCGCGAGAGTACGTCTTTGTGAAAGCCTTTACGGCCGGAAATTTTGAGGGCCAGCAATACAAATGATTTTCGCCGGTAGCGCTGAATGATTTTGTCTTCGATGGCCGTTTGAGACCGGGTGGTCAATTGTCTTGCGCAACCCGGACAGTGCTGGGTTCCGAGTTTGCTGAACAACAGCCTCAGAAAGTGATACACTTCGGTCAGGATAGCTACAGTCGACCGCCGACTGGAATGACTGATGCGCTGTTCGATCGCCACGGTGGGTGAAATCCCGGTCACCTGATCTACGTCAGGGCGTTCGAGAATTCGCATGTACTGTCGAACATAGGGCGCTAAACTTTCCAAATAGCGGCGCTGACCCTCGGCAAAAAGGATATCAAAGGCCAGAGATGATTTGCCCGAACCGGAAACACCGGTCAATACCACAAATTGATTCCGGGGGATGGACAGGTCCAGGTTCCTTAAATTATGCTCCCGGGCGCCTTTTATTGCGATTACATCCGATGAACCCTGCAGCTTTATATTTGACTTCGGTTTGCCGGCTTTGGCCGGTTGACGGGTTACGGATTTTAGGCGTCCGCGACTGTTCAGATAGATTTTCAAAAAACGTCCGGTGTGGGAAATACGGCTGGCGGCCACCTTTTCAGGCGGACCGCAAACAACAACGCGACCGCCGCCGTCCCCGCCTTCGGGACCCAGATCGATCACCCAATCTGCGCTTTTGATGACATCCATGTTGTGTTCGATTACCAGCACTGTATTGTCCTGATCAACGAGCCTTTGAAAGGCGATCAGGAGTTTGGCGATATCATCAAAATGCAGCCCGGTTGTGGGTTCGTCAAAAATGAAAAGCTTGGGGTGATCATCTTTATGCTGCAGATGGCGGGAGAGCTTGAGACGCTGAGCTTCCCCGCCGGAGAGAGTGTTGATGGGCTGGCCCAGGCGAAGATAGCCCAAACCTACGGAAGTCAGTGGTTTGAGAGCTGTTTTAATTTTGCGGTGACCATTGGTTGTTTCTTTAAAAAACGTTAAGGCGCCATCAACGGTCATGGAAAGAATATCGTGGATGTTGCGGCCCTTATAGCGGACGTCCAGCACCTCCTGTTTGAATCGTTTGGCCTTGCAATCCGGGCAGGTGATGAATACGTCGGATAGAAACTGCATCTCGACTTTCTCAAAACCGTCGCCTTTGCAGGTTTCACAGCGGCCGCCGACAACATTGAACGAGAAGTGACCGGGTCCTAAATTTTTGGTCTGTGCCAGCGGAGTGGCTGCCATCAACCGCCGGATGGGCTCCAGGGCTTTGGTGTAGGTCAGCGGGTTTGCCCGAGGTGTTCGCCCGATCGATTGCTGGTCGATTAACACCACATCTTGAATCCGGTCCAGACCTTTAATTTCGCGATAAACACCGGGACGACCCCGGCTGTCTCCTCTGATTCTTTTAATTGCCCTGTAAAGTGTCTCTTCGGCCAGTGTTGATTTGCCGGATCCGGATACCCCCGTCAGGCATACAAACAGACCCAGGGGAATGCGGGCTTTGATTTTTTTGAGATTGTTGGCCGCAGCTCCCTCAACGGTTATCCAGCGGCCTTTCCGGGGTTTCCGCCGGGTTTCGGGTACGGGTATCTGACGCTGGCCTTTAAGATACTGGCCTGTCAAAGAGCCATTAACCTTCCCGGTGGGGCCGAAATACATTATGCGGCCGCCTTTTTCTCCGGCCCGGGGCCCGAGATCCAGCAAAAAATCGCTTTCACGGATGATTTCCGGATCATGTTCTACAACCACAACCGTGTTATTCAGATCGCGGAGTCTTTGTAAAATGCGCACCAGCCGGTGGTTGTCACGCGGATGCAGACCGATGCTGGGTTCGTCCAGGACATAAAGGGTATTGACCAGTGATGATCCCAGAGCCGAGGCCAGCGAAACGCGTTGAACTTCGCCGCCGGACAGGGTGCGTGACTGGCGATCCAGGGTGAGATAACCCAGGCCGACATCCCGCAGATATTTTAAGCGGCCGCGAATCTCTTCCAGAACAAGACGGCTGGCTTCATCATGACGGGTTAGCGGGAGGGCCTGGAAAAAATCAATCGCCTGATCGACGTTCATCGCGTAGATTTCGGCGATTTTCAACCCGGCCAGCCGATAGAGTAGCGTCTCCTCTTTGAACCGTGTTCCCCTGCAGGAGGCGCAGACATCATAGCTGCGATAGCGGGAAAGAAATACCCGAACCGGCATTTTGTACGTTTTTGTTTCAAGCCACTCAAAAAAACCGGCAACCCCGTAGTATTTAGATGTTCCTTCGATAATAGCCTTCTGCTGACCGGGGGCAAGTCGCCGGAAAGGACGGTTCAGAGGGATTTTTGCGCCGCGGCAGAATGATTTCAGGTCGCTGAATTCCGGGCGGTGGTTGTCCCGGCTGCCCCAGGGTTTGATTGCGCCCTGATTCAGCGTTAGATCAGGATCAGGGATGACCAGATCCAGATCGATGCCGATGGTTCGCCCGAATCCCCGGCAGGTATCACAGGCCCCAATAGGACTGTTAAACGAAAACAGGTTCGGTTCAGGCGGATTATAGGTTATCCGGCAAGCGGCGCATTCAAGCGTGCTGCTGAAGGCCAGTTGCTGCCTCCTATTTATCCAAACCTTCAGCCGGCCGCGTCCGAAGCGAAAGGCCATTTCGGCCGAATCCACGATTCGCCCCCGGTCCCCGGAGCGAAGCTGTAATCGATCCGCCACAATGTTCAAAAGGGGATCTTGCGCATCGGGCTGCCAGTCTGCAATCGTCGATATCTGTTCCCGCTGAAAATAGCGATCGTATCCCATGGATGTCAGGGAAGATCGGATTTGATCGGCAGGCATGCCGGTAACTGTCACCGGGAATGTGATGATGATTTCTGATCCGGTTGGGACATCCGCCAGGCGCCGCCAGACAGCGGCCGGTGTATCGGGATGGACGGGTTTGCCGCAAACCCTGCAAAAAAGTTGCCCCCGCCGGGCAAACAACAACTTGACGTAGTCGGTTATTTCGGTCATGGTTCCGACCGTCGATCGGGAAGTTCGCACCGGGTCTTTACGGTCAATCGCAATGGCCGGGGGGATGCCCTCGATTTTGTCCACCTGCGGGCGGTCCATGCGATCCATGAATTGGCGGGCATAGGGTGAAAAGGTTTCCACGTACCGGCGCTGGCCCTCGGCATACAGGGTGTCAAACGCCAATGAAGATTTACCCGATCCGCTCACACCGGTTACGACCGTAATCCTGTTCAAGGGGATCTTGACATCAATTCCCTTGAGATTATTCTGGCAGGCCCCGATAATTTGAATCGCCGGATTTTTCATCATGTATTTTTTTTCTGACTGGTGATGAATTCCTCAAGCTCCCCGGCTTCAGGCGACCCCAGATCGCGTAATATTTGAAGATGTTTTCCTGCCAGATCAAACTCTCCCATTTCAGCATAAGCCTCGCCGATGTATTCATGGGCTTCGGCTAATTGCGGATCAAGTTTGATGGCTTTTTTATAAGACTTCACCGCTTTTTTAAATAAGCCCTGTTTTCGATAACAATAACCGAGATTGCTGTGGGCTTCGGCATATTTCTTGTCTATTTTAATGGCTTTTTCGTACTGTTTGGCAGCTTTTTTGTAAAGCTTTTGTTCTTGGAAATTTTCACCCTCACTAAAGTACACGTTGGAACGTTCCCGTTTCTCAGAGGCGGACAATGATTTTTTGGGTGCGCCTGCGCCATACGTGCTTTGGGTAAAGGTGAAAAAGAATATCAGCAGCGTAGCTGCCGATATTATCGGCCAATCGAATAACGATATATTTTTCAGGATTAGAGTTTTCATATGTATTCCTCCTGCAAGCGCTGTTCAAAGTTGCCGTTGCCGTCAGGCAAACCGAATGAACAGCGGTTGTAAATTCGTTGCATCAAAAATAAATATCTTTCACGGATGCAATGATCAAAATAATCTTTAAAGGCTTTACGTTATTTTAGACAAAACAGCCGGTCAGGCAAAATATCACCCTGATCTTAATAATTTTAATCATCAATCAGAAAATTAAAAGTTCAGAATTCGTTTCCGGTCGTCCGAGCATGGTATTTTACCTTTTTTCTTTGACAGGCATTACTGATTAGTATATACAAGCCGTAAAAATTGAATATGATTTAGTTTCTAAACCGTGTCCGGTTCGGCTGCATCTTCACGGGTTGTACAATCAAAAATAAAATACGGGATGTATTATGCTGGAAATAAAAGATGTCCACAAAAGTTTTGGCGGTCTCAAAGCGGTCGATGGATGCTCTTTGGGCGTCAGTGAAGGATCAATAACGGGGTTGATCGGCCCCAACGGCGCCGGGAAGACGACGCTGTTCAACGTGATCACAGGACATTATAAACCCGATGAAGGCAGCATCCTGTTTAGAGATCAGGAGATCGGCGGTCTGGAGCCCCATCAGATATTTGACAAAAAGCTCTATCGAACCTTCCAGATCACGCGTGAATTCGCCCAGATGTCCGTTCTGGAAAACCTGCTGCTCATGCCGAAAGGTCAACTCGGAGAAAAAATCTGGAACACCTGGTTTAAACTAAAGGGGATTCAGCAACAGGAGACAGAAAATAGAGACAAAGCGCTGGAAGTCCTCGAGTTTGTCGAATTGATCGATCTCAAAAACGAGTATGCCGGATCCCTGTCAGGCGGCCAGAAAAAACTATTGGAACTGGCCCGCAGCATGATGGCCGATCCCGAAATGGTTCTACTGGACGAGCCCGGAGCCGGTATAAACCCGACCTTGATGAAAAAATTGATATACAACATCCAAACCTTATGTGACCAAAAAGGGATCACCTTCCTGTTAATCGAACACGACATGGAGCTGATCATGAACCTTTGCGATCCGGTGATTGTGATGAGTGAAGGCAAAAAACTGGCAGAGGGGACTGCCGAAGAAATAAAATCTAATGAGCAGGTCCTGGAAGCCTATCTGGGTGGGCAGTACCGATGATAATTTTAGAAGTTGAAAAAGTTACGGCCGGCTATACCGAAATTGATATCCTGAATGATGTCAACCTCAAGGTAAACTCCGGTCAAATCGTATCCGTTATCGGCCCCAACGGTGCCGGCAAATCCACACTGCTGAAGTCCGTCTTCGGGATTTTGAAACCGCGCCTCGGAAAAATCACCTTAAAAGACGAGGAAATTTCCGGGCTTAAACCCTACAAGATCGCCAAACGCGGGGTCAGCTATGTCCCCCAGGTTGACAATGTATTTCCCTCATTGACGATCGAGGAAAATCTGGAAATGGGGGCCTTTATCCGGGATGACGACTACAGCCAGAGAATGGAGGAGATCTATGATCTGTTTCCGGTGCTGGGAGAACGCAAGAACCAGAAAGCCGGGCAGCTTTCGGGGGGACAAAGACAGATGGTTGCCATGGGCAGAGCCTTGATGCTGGATCCCCAGGTCCTGTTGCTGGACGAACCTTCAGCCGGCCTGGCCCCTGTTCTGGTTGCAACCATATTTGAAAAGATTGTTGAGATCAATGCCACCGGCGTGTCGATGATCATTGTAGAGCAAAATGCACGCGAGGCATTGAAAATGGCCCATCATGGATACGTACTGGCGATGGGTCAAAATGTTCTGGATGACAGTGGAGATGCTTTGCTGAACAATGAAGAGGTCGGGCGACTGTATCTTGGAGGATGAATGTGTCCTTCAGTTTATAGTGATCAAAGAGGCAATAATTATTCACAAGGGGCTATTGAATAAAAATTCGAATATCGAAATTCGAAATTCGAAACAAACTCGAATCACCAAAATTCAAATGACCTAAACAAATGCAAGGCTTGAATGATGTGGAAGTCCTTTATTGTTTTGATAATTGGGACATTCGAATTTAGGATTTGTTTCGGCCTGCCCTGGCGCGACTGACATTAATTGGTATTGATAAAAGTGAATCTGCAGGGGCTTCAAACATATAAAATAGTTACTTGTAATCCAGGTCTGGGCCAGGGATTTCGTGCTTCGGATTTCGAGTTTTTAGTAACTGGCTTCCATTTGTCTATCTATCAACCCAATTCCTCCAACAGGCGGGTTATGGGTAGAGATCAGTTTTAGGGGATAAGGATGCTAGAGCTTTTTGTTTATGGTATTGTTTTCGGGAGTATCATTTCTTTAGGGGCCATTGGTCTCAGCCTGGTTTTTGGCATCATTCGATTTGCTAATTTTGCCCACGGCGATTTAATGTCAGCGGGCGCTTTTATTGCCCTGTTTATGGTGACCGGTCTTCTGGCCTGGATCGGAATTCCGGATACAAAATTTGGCCCGCTTTCTTTTGGGTTACGGATGTTGATTGCCTTACCGGTGTCCATGGCGGTTGTGGGGGGGGTAGCCATTGCCCTTGATCGGATTTTGTATCGTAAGCTGCGCATGAAAAAGTCCGGGCCCGTGATGCTGGCCATGTCTTCCCTGGGAGCGGCATTTATTCTTCGGATGATCATACTCATCCTGTGGGGCGGAGACTCCCTGTTTTACAGCCCGGGATTGATCAGACGGGCCATTCAATTACCGTTGGGCATTAAGATCAGACCGGATCAGATCCTGATTCTGGTCCTGGTCGCTTTGCTGGTCGGTTTACTGCACATGTTTTTACAGAAAACAAAACTGGGCAAAGCCATGCGGGCCACGGCCGACAATATGGAACTGGCGCTGGTATCCGGCATCGACACCGAACGCATCATCATCTGGACCTGGGGAATCGGCGGTGCCTTAGCGGCTGCCGGCGGCATTCTCTACGGTATCGATGTTCAAGTGCATCCATATATGGGTTGGAATTTCTTGATCCCGCTTTTTGCCGCCACCATTTTGGGCACCATCGGCAACATTTACGGCGCCATGGTTGGCGGCCTGGTTATCGGTGTGGCCCAACAGGTCTCCACCTATTTTTTGTTACCCACTTACAAACCGGCTGTGGCCTTCCTGGTAATGATCATAATTTTGCTGGTTCGGCCAAAGGGAATTTTTGGAGGGGCTAAAGAATAATGCAGATCGAGGGATTAATCGCTTATTTTGTAGCATTGGCTGTCACGGCAGGCATTTATGCCGTATTTTGTCTGGGTTTAAATATTCAATGGGGCTATACGGGCCTATTTAACATCGGCATCGCCGGATTTTTTTGTATCGGAGCCTACACTTCGGCCCTGATCACCCTGCCGACCCCGACGGGAATATACGCCAAGTATGTGCATCAACTATTCGGCCTGGAGCTCCCCTTTATCTTCGGATTGTTGGGAGCCGCAGTTAGCTGCGGCTTAATAGCCTTGCTGATCGGAATCCCAACCTTAAGGTTGGGAGAGGATTATCTGGCCATTTCTACTTTAGGCATCGCCGAAACATTTCGACTTATTTTTAACAACGAGAAATGGCTGGCCAATGGGGCCAGGGGGCTGACCGGTCTTCCGCAACCCCTGCAGGGTTTGGTTGACCCCATGTATTACAATTATATATATCTGGTTATTATTCTGATCATTCTAGCGGTCATTTATTTTCTCATAGAACGCGCCATTCGATCCCCCTGGGGCAGGGTGTTGAGGGCCATCCGGGAGGATGAAATATCGGCGGGTATGAGCGGCAAGGATATCTTCAACTTTAAAATGCAGTCGCTTGTCTTCGGTGCCATGATCATGGGAGCCGGCGGAGCCCTGTTTGCCCACAGTTTGAAGGCCGTGTCGCCCGAGATGTTTACGCCCCTGTACGGCACCTTTATCATCTGGGTGATGCTGATGGCCGGCGGCAGCGGTAACAACAAAGGCGCCATCCTGGGGGCTTATGTCATATGGTTCATCTGGATCGGGACCCAGTTTTTAACCAACCTGCTGCCTTTAGCCCTCAAGGCCAGAGGGCCCTATATCCGATTTCTGATCATCGGCATCCTGCTTGAGCTGATACTCATCTATAGGCCCCAGGGTCTTCTGGGTGAAGAGAAGAAAGTATCAAAGATGCTGGATTAAGTATAAATTTCAAACGTTAAAAATAAAAAGAGGGATTTGCGTATTGCAGACCCCTCTTTTTTTTGATTGTTATTCCAACGCGTTCGCGGTATTAGGGATTTTCCGTTAGAAGTGTTTTCAATATTCCATCCCTGTATTCCCAGATCTCGATTGGGGTAACGACATCACCATGCTTGTCGAAATCAACCGAACCGGCAGCGCCTTCATAGTTGATCGATTTGCCGGCTCTCAGCAGCGCAAAGGCTTTGTCGAAATCACCGGGATAAACGTGCTCCCCGGGAGGATTGGCCACTTTCCGCAGGTGATTTTTGATGTTCATGGCGGTTAATGGCAGCCCCTTGACCTTGGCTGCATAGGCGGCCAGGCCAATTACGGCAGTGCCGTCATAGGCATTTGTGATAAAGGGCTTCGGCGGCAGTTCTCCGAACGCTTCTTTATAGAACCGGTTGAACCTCTCAAACGGTTCGCCACCGGCGGTGCCGGGGGCCGTACCCTTTTGCCCGTTGAGACGTCTGGCGCCCAATGCATCGAGGATTTCCGTTGATTTGGTGCCGTCACAGAACAGGAAATTGGAGTAGTTAAAAAACTCAATGGCCTCTTTCAGATAGACCTTGGCATGACCCGGGTAGCTGAAGGCCAGCAGTCTGTCAGGTTTTGCGGCCAGGGCTTTTCTGAGTTCCGCGGTATAGGACTCCGCTTCCTTCTCATCATGGGGGACCATGGCGGTTACCCTGCCATTGAATCTTCCCTCAAAGTTTTCCTTGAATACATCTGCGAGTCCCTGACCGTAGGCATTGTTTACATAAAGGATCGCAACCGCGCTGTTGTAACTTGCGGCCAGTTTAGCCGCAACGACACCCTGCAGCGCATCCGACGGGCAGGTTCGATAGAGGAAATCCTTGCCTTCATCAGCAGGTAATTGCGTCATCAAGGGATTGGTGGATGCCGGTGAGATCAGGATGACATTATTGGGTATGGTGACCGATTCAGCCACAGCCAGGGTAACCCCGCTTGACAGTGCGCCGACGATTGCCACAACCCGATCCACATTGACCAGTTTCCGGGCGGCATTGGTAGCCGGGACGGGTGACGTCTCACTGTCTTCGTGGATCAGCTGAATCATAAAACCTGCTTTAGCCATCTGCTCGGCAGCGAGAATAGCACCATTTTTAATGGGGGGCCCATATTCCTTTAAGGGACCGGTTTGGGCCATGAGCGTTCCAACTTTGATTTCTGCGGCCGCAGCATTAAATATAAAAGCGACCGAAAAGATCATTACCAATGCTACAACAAACGCTTTTCTCATAGTGACCTCCTTTTTTTAAGTAACGGATTGGTTCTATAGACGCTTAGCTGCTGGCTAAGTCTGTCTATACTTTTTTGATCAAATAAGGCACAATAGGAAAATGATATTTACATGTCAAACAAAAAATTGGCAATGTGCAATTTACCCCACTATACTGCGCGGCAAAAGCATTTGGTGCTGGGGACACATCGACCGCGGGTTCTGATAGGCCGCACCGGCAAAGGCCAGCATGTATTTGCGGATATCCCCCATGTTTGCGATTTCATCCACAAAACCATGCCGGGCGCAGTAAGTGGGCCGGGAATTATCATAATATTCCTGAACCATCTTATTCATGGTTTCGATCACGGGCGCCAGTGGTCTACCGGCATCTTTTTCTTTCACCAGGCGCCGCGAAAAACTGGCGGCCGCAGCCGTTTCACCGTGCATCACGTATATTTCTGAAGTAGGGGTTCCCAGAGTAATCGTGTTGTGGCGGTTTGCCGTCGGACCTCCCATGATGTAATGGGCCGCAGCTGTTCCTTTTCGTAACAATATCAACATCATAGGGATTTTTGTCTGTTGGATCGAATAAATCAGTGCCTGACCCAACCCCAGCAGTTCGGCCTTTTCGGCCAGGTCGCCGACATCGATGCCGGTGGTATCCTGAAACCAGATGATCGGGATCCGGTCCCGTCCGCACAGGGTTACAAATTCATTCATTTTGATCAATCCCTGTCGGTAGAGTTTTCCACCGATGCCGGCATAAGGTGCATATTCGGGATAATCTTCCCCGAGATAACCCTGCTGGTTGCCGATGCATCCGATCAGCAAACCATCGATTTTGACCAGACCGGTGTAGGCTTCAGGGCCGTAATCCGGTCGAAATTCCATGTGTTCGCTGCCATCCACCAGGCGTGCCAGGACCTCTTCAAAGTCGTACATCTGTTTCTGGTTAAAGGGAATTAAACGATAAAGATCCTCGGCTGGGAATCTCGGTGACCTGGGTTCTGCCACCCGGAAAAACCGAGGATGATAGGCGGGCATGTCCTTCATGTAGTCTTTGACGCCATCCAGCACGCCGGTTTCCTCTTCATAGACATATCTGAAAAAACCGGTTTGATCGTAATGGATTTTTACCGATCCCGGCGGTTCGACTTTATACTGCTTGGCCGACTGGATGAGCTGCTCGGCGCCTGCTTCGTCAAAATAGCCCTTGGGTGACATGCCGCTTAATATACCGCCGCCGCCCACCGCGATGTTACAGTTTTTATGCGCAAAAAGAATGCTGGGGCTGATGCCATGGTAGCCGCCACCGGCCGGATTGGTGCCGTATATGGCGGCCAGAACCGGAATCCCCAGCTGTTCCAGTTCGCTGTGGCGGAAAAAAGTGGTGCCGCCGCCCCGGCGACTGGCATAAAATTTCTCTTGTTCAGTCAGCTTGACACCGCTGCAGTTAACCAGCCAGACCAGCGGGATATTTAATAGTTTTGAAAGATCCGTCACCCTTAAAACGTTTTCATATTGCCCCGGGAGCCAGGCGCCGGCGAATACCTTATTATCGAAACCAATGATCACCGCCCATTTGCCGGAAATTTTTCCCAGCCCGTCGATTACATTGTTGGTCCCTTCGGGATTGTCTTCCGGGTTGTACAGGGTGTGCAGGGGGCACCAGGTTCCGGGATCCACCAGGTATGAGAGCCGCTGCCAGACCGTCATTTGCCCCCGGGCATTGATTTTCTCCTCCGGCATTCCCGCATTTTTGACCTTTTCAAATTCCTGCTTGACTTCAGCTTCTACTTCTTTAATCAGCTTGACATTCTCTTCGGTGCTCCGTATCTGACCTTTGTTCAATTCTCGGCCGAATTCCTTCATTTTTTCCAAATAAGGAATCATTGTATGAAACTCCCCAATATGGGTTCAAGGTTCCGGGTTCAGGGTCCAAAGGTAAAAAACAGATATAATCCTTCATTCAACTTGGAACGTTGAACGGTGAACCCTGAACCTTTTCTGTTCCGGG
>CAMYNZ010000045.1 GCA_947259865.1 uncultured Desulfobacterales bacterium
GGGAGGCTACCTCGCCCCACCATGCCTGTCCGAGCTGTGGAACCTACAAAGGAAGAACGGTGATCGAAACAGAAGAAGAATAATTTCATAAAGGAAAATTAGAGCATGGCGGCATCAGTAGAGAATACCAGTAAAGCCTTGTACGGCCTGGATTCTGAATCCAGGCAAATGGTCATTGATATGATCGGGCAGTTGAAAAAACGATTGCTTGTATCGGAAAAAATTACTGAATGGGATAAAAAAGAGATTTTCCCCGAAGATACATTGCGGGAATTGCTCGGGCCGGAAATAGGCCTGCAGCTTTTAATGATTCCCGAAGCTTATGGCGGAATGGGAGGCGGTGCGCGTGACAGTTGTGTCATTACGCGTGAAATGTCCAAGATCTGTTTAGGAATCACCACCGCTTTTTTTGCACTTCAGCTGGGCGCCGATCCCCTGGTTGTTGGCGGGACAGAAGCCCAAAAAGCCAAATGGCTTGGCAAGATTTCCGAGGGAAAGGCTCTGGTTGCCTATGCTGTCACCGAGCCGGATGCCGGCAGTAATGTTGCCGCCATCAAAACCAAAGCCGATCCGGTAAAAAATGAAGCCGGTGATATCACAGGTTACAGGATAACCGGCAATAAACAATTTATTTCCACCGGCGCTGCGGCTGATTTTATTACACTGCTTGCCAAAACTCCGGAAGGTCCCACGTTTTTTGTCATAGAAAAGGGTACCGAGGGATTTACACCCGGCAGAAGCGAAGAAAAACACGGCATTCGGGCTTCACAGACATCCGCGCTGGCCTTTACCGATGTATTGGTGCCGGTTGAAAACCTTATCGGCGGCATACCCGGCAGAGGGATGCGGCAGGCCAACCAGGTCTTCGGCTATACCCGTCTGATGGTTGCCTCCATGGGGTTAGGTGCCGGTGAAGCTGCACTGGATATCGTTATCCCCTATGCCAAAGAGCGGGTTGTGTCCGGATCACCGTTATCAGAAAAGCAAGGTTACACGCATAAACTCGTCGTACCCCACGCCGTGAGACTTGCAGCTGCCGCTGCATATATTTACGAAGTCGCACATCGGTTGGATTCCGGTGAAAAAGATCTGCAGATAGAGGGCTCTATTGCAAAGTTTTTTTCCACCGAGATTGCAGATAAGACCGCCAGTGATGCCATGCAGGCCCTCGGTGGCTACGGCTATATTGCTGAGTTTGGAGTGGAAAAAATTAAAAGAGACGTCAAGATTGCCTGTGTTTATGAAGGAACCAGCGAGGTTCAACAAAACATCATCAGTACATTTCGCTGGAAAAATACCATCAAATCAAAAGGCGAATTCTATGGGTCCATCGCTGCTGAATTGGAAAAACTCGACACAGCAGTCGGGGATATCGGGTGTCGTTCCTATAGCCTTGCCGCCAGGATTTTAAACGACACCATTATGCTGGTTCATCAGAATAAATTGACCCGCAAGCAGTATGTTATGTTCGCGCTGGCGGATATGATGACCCATGTGGAAGTGGGCGCATGCATGGCTCGAAAGGCCGCGGCGGTCCTTCGGGCAGGCGACCCTGCAGCCGAGAAACTCAAAATCTATTCGCGAATCTTTGCAAATGAAGTCGCACAGGTAGTGGCTCAAAATGTAATTAAAATCGTTATGGGAATCGGAATTTTTGACAAAAACGCGGTGGCAGAGTTTCTGGATAGAACGTCGTATAATGAATTGCTTGATAGTTACCGTGATGTTATCAGTGACATGGACAAAGCAGCGGATTATTTATTTGAGAGGTGATTATGAACGACAATGACAGGCGCACCATTGTTGTTACCGGTGGCTCACGGGGTATTGGTCGGGCGATCTGCATTGCACTGGCTGAGACGAACACGCATGTTTATTTTAATTATTTTTCCCCTTCGGATCCGGCAGCGGAAAAAGCGGCGGCGGACGAAACTGAGAGATTTGTGACCGAAAAAGGGGCTGCCGCCACCGGTATTTGCGTAAATGTCGCCTCGCAGGACGAGGTGAACAATTTTTTCGAAAAGATCATCAAGGATACGGGGCGTATCGATGTTCTGGTAAACAATGCAGGTATCACAATGGACGGATTACTGGTCCGGATGAAAGAAGCGGCCTGGGATGCCGTACTGGACATAAATTTAAAAGCCGCTTTCCGATGCTTGCAGATAGCCGCGAAAACTATGATGAAACAACGCTCCGGTCGAATCGTCAACATCGCATCGGTTGCCGGAGCAATCGGCAATCCGGGACAGGCCAACTACTCGGCATCAAAAGCCGGGCTAATTGGTCTGACCAAGTCGGCTGCCAAAGAATTGGCCTCGCGCGGTATCACGGTAAATGCGGTGGCCCCGGGTTTTATTGAAACGGATATGACGGCGCCACTTCCAGATAAGGTAAAGGAATCCTATCTAAGCGGGATTCCGCTGGGGCGCGCCGGGAGGCCGGCGGATGTGGCAGCTGCAGTTGCTTTTTTAACTTCCGAAGCGGCAACATATATTACAGGACAGGTTATTCATGTAAGTGGTGGCATGTATATGTGAAAGGAGGATATGTATGTCTGTTGAAGATAAGGTAAGAAAGATCATTGCAGAAAAGTTGAGTGTTGATTTGGAAGAGGTGGTACCTGAGGCTTCATTTGTGGATGATCTGGGTGCGGATTCTTTGGATCTGGTTGAGCTTATCATGTCGATGGAGGAAGAGTTTGATACGGAGATATCCGATGAAGCTGCCGAGAAAATTCTATCCGTCAAGGACGCAATTGATTTCGTAAAATCCCAATCCTAATTATACTTAACCTTTACCTTGAGTTGCCGGGCCCTTGTCAGTCCGGTGACTTTGGTGTAGAGATCCGTTGTTAGAGAAAAGGCGCATTTGCAGGCTTGAACCCGGGCTTCAGTTTTTCTGAATTAGGGGTCTTGATCGACTTGAGTTTAGCGTTACTTTCTAGTAGTTAGGCCTGAAATTTCGTGCCTGATCATATGTGATCCAGGCCACACAGACCGGCAAAAAGGAGGCATAGTGAAGAGGCGGATAGTGATAACCGGTGTTGGGCTTGTAACACCGCTTGGAATAGGCGTTGAAGAGTCATGGCAAGCAATCTGCGCCGGCAAGTCGGGGATTGGTGAAATTACGCGGTTTGATGCCACTCACCATGCAACTAAAATCGCCGGTGAAGTCAAGGGTTTCCGCAATGAAGATTTTCTCCCGGCCAAAGAGGCCAAGCGCACCGAGCTTTTTATTTCTTATGCGATTGCAGCCACCCGCATGGCTATTGATGATTCCGGACTGGTGATCAACGCGTCAAATGGGGACAGAGTTGGCGTTATTACCGGCTGCGGTCTGGGAGGCCTCGGTATTATGGAGCGCACCATCTTAAATGTAAACCAAAACGGCCCCAGACGTGTAACCCCATTTTTTATACCTTTGATGATAGGCAACATGGCCGCCGGAATGATCTCGATCCACTTTGGCGCCAAAGGACCCAATTCCGCCCTGGCAACAGCCTGCGCTGCAGGGACTCACGCAATCGGTGAGGCATTTAGAGCGATCCAGATCGGCGCAGCCGATGCGATGATAACCGGTGGTGTGGAATCGGTGATCACACCGACCTGCGTTGCCGGCTTTAATGCTATGAAGGCGCTTTCTACCCGTAACGATGATCCTCAAAAAGCATCGCGACCGTTTGAGCGTGATCGTGACGGATTTGTGGTTGGCGAAGGAAGCGGAATGCTGATACTGGAAACGCTGGAGGACGCTTTAAAACGAGACGCTCACATATATGCCGAATTATGCGGATTGGGAATGAGTGGGGATGGATATCACATGACTTCGCCCTCTCCGGATGGCGATGGCGCCGTTCGGTGCATGCAGGCGGCTATTGACGATGCCGGTATCACCTACGACATGATTGATTATATCAATGCCCATGGTACGTCCACTCCATTGAACGATCTTTATGAGACCCGGGCTGTAAAAGAGGTTTTTAAAGAACGGGCCCACTCTCTTGCAATCAGTTCCACAAAATCGATGACCGGGCATCTATTGGGCGGTGCCGGCGGTATTGAAACCGTTTTCACCGCGCTGACAATCCACGACGGGATCATCCCTCCGACCATCAATCATGACAATCCTGGTGACGAATGTAATCTTGATTATGTGCCCAACACTGCCCGCAAAGCAAAAGTTAAATACGCTATGTCCAACTCGTTTGGCTTTGGAGGAACCAATGCAAGTTTGGTGCTGAAGGCCTACGAAGATGATTAGAAGTGGTTTTGAAACCATTTCTAAATCGTACTTGCTGAGCTATATTGTCCCTTCCATCAACACTCACCGGGTGCCTCGAAGACCTTTCGCGGTTAATCCCTACTGTATACCGCAAATTTTTCTTGCGGATAACCCCATATTTATATAACATCGAGCGTTGCGCTTTCAGCAGCATCAACCCCGTTCAATAACGAATAAAATTTGACTCAGGAGGCCTGTGAAATGCCGAGAGCAGAGAATAGACCGGCATGGGAAGATTATTTTATGGGTATAACCGCTCATGTGGCCCAACGCGCCACCTGCTCCCGACGGGCAGTTGGCGCCATTATCGTCAAAGACAAAAGAATTTTGTCTACCGGCTACAACGGTGCGCCAACCGGTATTCGACACTGTCTTGATATCGGTTGCTTGCGGGAAAAATTGGATGTACCTTCCGGGGAACGGCATGAACTGTGCCGGGGTATCCATGCCGAACAGAATGCAATTATTCAGGCTGCTTATCACGGTGTCTCAGTAAAAGGCGCGTCACTTTTCTGTACCAACCTACCGTGTTCAATATGCACCAAAATGATCATAAACGCCGGCATAAAGAAGATATATTACCAGGATGGATATGCAGATTCAATGTCCGAAGAAATGTTTCATGAGGCAGGGATTGAGGTAATCAAGCACACGATCAGAAAGCAGGGGGAAGCGATATGAAATGTCCGTACTGTGGTGAAGTTGACAACAAAGTTATCGACTCCAGGTTGAGCAAGGATGGCAATGTAATTCGTCGACGAAGGGAATGCATTATCTGCAGCCGACGGTTTACGACATACGAGCATATTGAAGAAATTCCAATCATGATAATTAAGAAAGATGGCCGCCGTGAAGTTTTTTCGCGCGAGAAGGTACGGTCGGGTATGAAACGGGCCTGCGAAAAACGGGACATCAGCATGAATATTATTGAAGAATTTATTGATGAATTGGAACGCGATCTCAGAGAAACTGGGGAAAAAGAGATACCTGCCGCTGACGTGGGGGAGAAGATAATGTCCAGGCTGCATGAGCTTGATGATGTGGCCTATGTACGCTTTGCATCTGTTTACAGAGAATTTAAAGACGTGAACGATTTTGTCGATGAATTAAAAAGTCTTTTGAGTAAACAATAAACATATTAAACCGATATGGATGACGCATTTTTTATGAAAATGGCGCTTGAACTTGCCAAACAGGGTCTGGGGTATACCTCTCCCAATCCGGCAGTTGGCGCTGTGGTTGTAAAAAATGGAAAGGTTGTCGGTAAAGGGTATCATGCCGGGTCCGGGCAAGCCCACGCTGAAGTCGCTGCCATCGATGATGCGGGAACCGAAGTTTCCGGTGCCACACTCTATGTAACGCTTGAGCCCTGTAATCATGTGGGCCGAACGCCGCCCTGCACCGAGAAAATTTTATCGGCTGCTATTGATCGCGTTGTTATAGCTATGAAGGATCCTAATCCCGAGGTAGCCGGAGGCGGATCAGAATACCTGCGCAGCAAAGGGATCCGGATCAGTGTCGGGGTTTGTGAAGACCAGGCCAGGAGGATGAATGAGGCCTATTTGAAATTTGTCGAGACAAAGCACCCCTTTGTAATTGTAAAGTGCGCCGCTACTTTGGATGGAATGATTGCCACCAAAACAGGTGATTCCAAATGGGTGTCTGGAGAAGCTTCAAGAGCGTATGTTCACGTGCTCAGGCATCTATCAGATGCCATTATGGTCGGCATAGGGACCATTAAAAAAGACAATTCGAGCCTGACAACCCGGTTGGATGGTAAAAAGGGATTGGACCCTAAACGGATTGTATTGGACACGCATCTTTCAATTCCTGAAAATGCCAGGGTATTGAAGCTTGATTCCGATTCTGATACAGTCATCGCCACCGGACCGTCTATTTCAGAAAAGAAAAAAGTTGCCTTCCAAAAAAGCGGAATTAATATTGTTCAAGCCCCACTGAAAGACGGCCGGGTGGATCTTGGATTTCTGATGGATCGCCTGGGGGAATCCGCGGTTACAAGTCTCCTGGTGGAAGGGGGCGGCCGGGTAATTGCATCCTGTCTAAAGGCCGGCATTGTTGATAAAATCATCTTTTTCTATGCTCCCAAAATATTGGGCGGTGATGATGGTATCCCCATTTGCAGGGGCCCCGGCCCTAACTTGATGCAAGAAAGCGTTGCGGTCAAAAAAATCGAGGTACATCGTTTCGGCGATGATGTTATGGTGGAAGGATATGTAGATAATAGTTTTAAGTTTTAGGTTTTAAGTTTTAGGTAACTAAAATCTGGCCGTCAGCCACTTACATAAAACATAATACTTAAAACCTAAAACATAAGTCTTAAAACCTAAAACCTAATACTAACATTATGTTTACCGGAATAATTGAAGGCCTGGGTACTGTTTCAGGGATACACTCTGCGGGACAGGGTAAGCGATTAAGCATCACGTCGGATTTCCCACTGGATCAATCCGGGATCGGAGATAGCATATCCGTGAGCGGGGCCTGCTTGACTGCGGTCGCGATTGAAGGCAAACGCTTCGAGGTAGATTTATCCCCTGAAACAATTGCCACAACAACATTTGGGCGGGTCAATGTCGGCGATCAGTTGAATCTTGAACGGGCAATGCGTCTTTCGGATCGAATAGACGGTCACCTGGTCAGCGGGCATATAGATGGAACAGGCGTTATCCGGAATAATAAAATGACCGGCAACGCAATGATTGTAACCATAGATATTCCAAAGTCTCTCTTACACTACATGATAAAGAAAGGTTCTGTGGCGGTAGACGGAATCAGTTTGACCATAAATTCCTGTGACAAGGAAGGTATTGAGGTAACGATCATTCCACATACCGGCCGGAATACGACCATCGGTTTTAAAAAAAGAGGCGACCCCGTCAATATTGAAACAGACATGATTGGAAAATACGTTGAACGATTTGTTGCCGTGGGGCCGGATGGTGATGGACGAAAACAAGCCGGTCTCGATATGAATTTTTTAGCCAAGACAGGTTTCATATGACTAGAAGTGGTATCAAAACCGCAGGTTAGGCTCAAGAGCAAGGCGCAAACCGATGAAAAAGCGCAGTCCGCCAAAGTACGCTGGCGGATGAGCAGTACATTTTGAAGAGGTTTGCGATGCACCTTAATCTATTAACTATAGATGCTGAGTCCCGCTCTGCGGGGCAACGCAGCTATTGGGCCTAAGATGGGATTTTGAAACCACTTCTAAGATTATTGCCAGATTATCGAAGTACCCACGCTGCCTAACCTGTCGAGCGTGTTTTAAGAATAAAGGAGATCGCAATAAATATGCCGGTACTGCCTATTAAAAAAGCTATTAAGGAAATAAAAGCCGGACGCATGGTTATACTGGTCGATAGTGAAGATCGTGAAAATGAAGGCGATCTTTGCATGGCTGCAGAAAAAATAAATCCGGAAGCCATTAATTTCATGGCCAAACACGCCCGGGGGCTGATCTGCCTGGCCATGTCCGGTGAAATGATTGACAAACTGGACCTGCCGATGATGGTGGATCATAATACTTCGCCTTTTCAAACCGGCTTCACCGTTTCCATCGAAGCCCGATGTGGGGTAACCACCGGCATTTCGGCTGCTGACCGGTCCACTACGGTGCATGCAGCCGTGGCCGATAACGCCAAGTCCAGTGACCTTGTCAGACCCGGACATATATTCCCGCTAAAAGCCAGGGACGGGGGGGTCATGGTGCGGGTGGGCCAGACCGAAGGATCTGTGGATTTGGCCCGTCTGGCAGGCTTAAAACCGGCCGCCGTCATTTGTGAAATTATGGATGAAGACGGAACCATGGCCAGAAGGCCGGCCCTCGAAAAATTTAGTGACAAACACGGGATCGGAATATGTACGGTGGCAGACCTCGTCGAATATCGCATGCACACCGAATCTTTTGTGCATCGATCTGCCGAGACTGCGATTCCTACTGCGTACGGCGGTGAGTTTCAAATCATTGCCTTTGAAAACGATGTCGATCATTTGCTCCATCTGGCGCTCATCCGGGGCGAAATTGATCCGCAACAACCGGTGCTCGTGCGGGTCCATTCGGAATGCATGACCGGTGATATATTCGGTTCACTTCGATGTGACTGTGGTGACCAATTACACAAGGCCATGGAGATGATAGCCGAGGAGGGATCGGGTGTGGTCCTGTACATGCGGCAGGAAGGGCGCGGAATCGGTCTGGTAAATAAATTGCGGGCTTATAATTTGCAGCAACATCACGGGTTGGACACCGTAGAGGCCAATAAAAAACTCGGGTTTAAGGATGATCTCAGGGATTACGGGTTGGGGGCTCAGATACTGGTTGATCTTGGAGTGCGGAAGATGAGACTGCTGACCAACAATCCCAAGAAGATGGTTGGGCTTGAAGGATACGGACTCAGCATTGTTGAACAGATACCCATTGAAGTTGAACCCAATGAATACAACCGTTGTTATCTCGAGTGCAAAAAACTCAAGATGGGTCACCTGCTGAATATGGTAGATACCTTAAGTTCAGATCCATCCTAGAATATTTGATACCCAGGATTGAGATACATTTAAAACGGGAGGAAACCAGATGTTTAAAATAATAGAGGGTAAACTTCTCGCTGAGGGCAAAAACTTTGCGCTTGTAGTCAGCCGGTTTAATGATTTCGTTACTGAAAAACTTTTAAGCGGTGCCTTTGATGCCCTGACGCGTTCCGGTGCCAAGGCCGAAAACATCGATATCGTAAAAGTACCGGGAGCTTTTGAAATTCCGCTGGCTGCAAAAAAACTGGCACAGAAAGGCCGCTATCATGCCGTTATCTGTCTGGGTGCGGTGATTCGCGGTGCCACCCCTCACTTCGATTATGTCAGTGCCGAAGTCAGCAAAGGAATTGCTCAGGTTAGCCTCGAATCCAGCATCCCGATAATTTTCGGCGTGGTAACCACCGATACCCTGGAACAGGCCATTGAACGCGCCGGCGCCAAATCCGGTAACAAAGGATGGAGTGCTGCAATGGCTGCCGTGGAAATGGCAAATTTGATAGAAGCTGTTGAACAGGTCTGAGCAAGTATAGCTATGGGCAAACGGCGCAGATCGAGAGAGCTTGCTTTGCAAGCTCTTTTTTGCATGGATATGTGCAACGAAGATTCGGAGGAGATCCTGGAACGGTTCTGTACCAATTTCAAACCTCCCGATAGCGCCCTGCCCTTTTTTCTTGAAATTGTAAAGGGGGTGCTAAAGTATTCGCCCGAAATTGACGCCTTGATCGAACGGTTTTCCAAAAACTGGAGAATCGGACGGATGTCATATGTAGACCGAAACATTTTGAGAATAGCTGTTTATGAACTAATTTGTTGCGGAGATATTCCGCCGAAAGTCTCCATAAATGAGGCCATAGACATTGCCAAAAAATTCGGCACCGCAGAGTCTGGCGCATTTATCAATGGAATAATTGACAGCATTCGACTTGCCCAGGAAAGCGGAGAAGATCTTGTTGTTTTTAGCAACCATACGTGAAGGGATTTCCAGACCTTAAGAGGCTCAAGAGCCCCGCCATAATTCGGCGGGATTTCACATCTTGATTTTAGAAATTAAGGCGTTTAACAAGGTGCTGTTTTAGATTCGCCAGTTTGCTCGTTAAGCCGGTTTAGCCCGTTCAAAACGGAATGCTATCAATCTTAACGGTCCTACCGGCAAACGGGCTAACGGGCCAACGGGCCCAACCCTTTTTCATGTGAACATTTTGAAGAGATTTGCAGCGCAGCTATTGGGCCTTAGCCCTCCGGAGGCGGATAAAATGGGGTTTTGGAACCACTTCTAGCCCGGTAGCGTTAAATAATCATATAGAGGAGAACATTTTGATCATAAAAACATTAGCGGTAGGCCCCATTCAAGCAAACTGTTATATATTAGGGTGCGAGAAAACCCTTGAAGCGGCTGTTATCGATCCCGGTGACGAGGGGGATAGAATATTAATGTCCCTTGCGGAATCAAAACTGAACTTAAAATACATCATCAATACCCATGGACATTTTGATCATGTGGGTGCCAATAAAAGATTGAAGGATGTCACCGATGCCCAAATCCTGATCCATACCCTGGATGCGCCCATGCTGAATCACCTTTCTGCTTCAGCTGCCTCCTGGGGGCTATCAATTGAGGATTCCCCACCGCCGGACCGTACGATTGAAGAATCCGACACTGTAACTTTCGGCAATATCACACTTAACACCATCCACACCCCGGGGCACACACCCGGAGGAATTTCACTGTACACGGATGGCTATGTTTTTGTGGGTGATACCCTTTTTGCTGGTTCCGTTGGCCGGACGGACTTCCCGGGCGGGGACATGGGGATACTGACGGCCAGTATAAAGAACAAGCTATTCGTGCTGGAAGATAGTGTTGCGGTCTTACCCGGGCACATGGGAAATACGACCATCGGTCAGGAAAGGCGTTTTAACCCGTTTGTTGGGGAAGGCAGCATCCTTTAGAAAACATCTTTAGGTCCTATAAGGCCGCCCCCTGAATACCCATAAAATAAGTTTCCTACTTTTCTCAAGCCTTCGAGGAGAAGTAGATTTTATGGGACTGCCTTCCAACATGGACTTCTTGCGTGGCCCGGGCAATCAGATCCCACCCGGATTCATCATCCTGTTCAAGTTCTGCCAGACCGAAAGTGACTTTCAAAGGCAGGCCCTTTGCCCCCGGGCTTTTCTGCCCGATAGCGGTCAGCAGTCTATCATAAAACTGCCGGGCCCTGTGGATCGATGTATCCGGCATGAGCAGCGCCAGTGTTTGCATATCGATTCTACTTAAAACATCCTGATTTCGGATCTGTCCGGAAAGCAGGCTTGTCAAAGAGTTGAACAGACTGTTTTTGTCTTCGTTGCTTTTGATAAAACTCGGAGCCTGGATGTCGATTTCCATCAGACAAAGACAGAGATTTTTATTATGTGTACGCGCCCCCTCAATTTCTAGCTCCAGGCCTGCCAGAAATTCATCTATACTGAGGAGTCCGGAACGTTTATCCCGGTGATTGAAACCATGGATACGTCGGGAAAGCCCCTCCAATCGATTACAGAGAAGGGCCGTCAGGTTTAATAAGAATTTGTGGGCTGCCGGCGGGTAAAGCCACTGCAGCCTTTTAATCATCCTGCGGTTGATTTGTAAAAGTTCCACCGGTTCCGCGGCAATTGCAGTAACCGCACGCCGTGCGTTTCTGATAAAACTGGGTGCTCCCAATATATCCCCTGGTTTTAACCGCTCAACCAATTTCTTCAGCTCTTTGTTCTTTTTACTGCCTCCGTTTGTCAGGGGGTCAACCAGATCCATCGTGCCCGAAATAATGGTGTACATGGTATCGCCCGAATCTCCTTTACGGAATAGGATTTCCCTGCTTCCGAGTTCTTTGATCGTGCCGGCCATAAGTATATAATGGCTCTGGGTGCGTGACAGGCCGTTGAAGAGATAAAGCCCCTTTTGGGGGTCTTGGCCAAGTTTTAGCTTTATCAAATCCCATAGAGTTACCAGTTCGACATGCAGCATCAGAGACGGGAGCAGAATCAAATCTGCTGCCAGCGCCGAAATCATTGTGATGACCATCATAACGCCGAACATAGCCGTAGGTTTAAAACTTGAGAAGGCCAGTATGGAAAGGCCGACACTGATGGTAAGGGTCGTGAAAATGATCGGTCGGCCCACCTGTCTGAGGGTTTCTTTTAAAGCCCATTTTTTGTCCAGGTTTTTTTTGTACTCAATGTTATATCGAAATAGATAATGAATCGTATCATCAACTGCCAGACCAATCGCGATACTTGCGATAAGACTGGTTACCATCGAAAGTTCCACCCCAAACCATCCCATCAGTCCGAAGTTGATAATAATCGGGAATAGATTCGGTACAATAGCGACAAGCCCCCCGCGCAATGACAAAAACAGAATGAACATGATGCCAAAAACGATGATAAGCGTCAGCGAGAGGCTTTTGATCTGACCGGCGGTCAAATAGTGACTGCTTGCAGAGAGCACAATTCCAAAACCGGTTACGTCCCAGTCAAGATCCCGTGAAAAATTGTTTTCAACATAGGAAAGGATTTTTCGGCGGGTTTCAAGAAAATCACGGGAACTCGAGATATGGGTCAGCAGCAAGATATTGGCCTTTGAAAAGTCCGAACTCATAAATCCCTTGAGCAAATCCTCTCCCAGCATAATCGTGTAGTTGTTGATCAACATCCTGATTTCAAAGGCTTCTTCGGGGATGGCATAATATCGGGGTTCGAACCCGTTCATGGCATAGTTGACCAGCTTCATGTAATCGGCGAAGGAGATGGTCTTGTCGATTCCCGGCAGAGTTTCCAGAAACTGCTTGAGTCTGAAGATGTCGTTGATATGGTCCGGATTTTCGAAATAGCCCTCATTTCTGCTTGCCATAACCATATTGATGGGGAAACTCCCCGACAGGTTTTTGTAAATGTCATGAAAATTGCGGTTTATAGATGTATTTGCTTTAAAATATCCCACCGGATTTGTTTCCACCCGGATGCGAAAAATGCCGATGATGCAAAAAACCGCAATGGCGCCGATGATCAAAATCGCGGTTTTTTGATGCGCCAGGTTAATCCGGACAATTTTCTCTATAACCCGGCCCCAGAAACTACTTAATTTCCAGGTGCCGGCAGTCCTTTTTCGGGGCAGCGGGATTAGAGCCAGGGCTGCCGGAAAGAAAGTGAAAAGGATGAATATTGTACTGAGAATACCGAAACAGGCGAATATAGCGAATTCCGTAATGGCTGTAATTCGGCTGACGAGCAAAGACCCAAGACCGATGGTCGTCGTCAGAGCCGCCAGCGCGGTGGGCAAAGCTATTTTTGAAAATGTCAAAAAGGCTACCCGCGCCGGAGTGCCAGGTTTACCGGCCCTGTGCAGGTATTCGGAGTTGATGTGCAGGCAGTAGGCCGTTCCTACTGAAATCAGAAATACGGGGACGATCATGGTCACCATGGATAGGGGTATGCCGGACCAGGCCATCAGGCCCAAGGTCCATGTCAGCGCCAGGGAGACACTGGTAAGGGTCAGCAGAAAACACGAAAATTTTCGGAACAGGCCCAATAGAATTATTGCAATGAGTAAAAATGTTATTGGCGGCAACCTGGAGAAATCTTCTTGGGTGAAACTGGCAAGCGCCTGAGAAACAATTGGCATGCCAATTTGATAAACCGACAGGTTCGGTGAAGCCTTGATGATTTTGTCATTAATCTCCCGGATCACGGCATCCTTATCGGCATTTCCCTCCAGGACCACTGTTATGGCAGTTGTGTTGTGGTCGGCTGATATAAGATTTTTTCGAAATAGATCGATGGGGGCAATCATCCGGCCGAATTTTTCAAGATCCCAGTTGCCGGAACGGTCCACCGCCCTTTTGATCCCTGGAAGGCTGATGGCTCTTTTTACCCCCGCTATTTCGGCGGCGTTCTCTGCCATAACCTCGATCCGGCGAAAGTTGGCAGAATCGAAAACATTGCCGCCCTTGATGACGATACGGATTATTTCATCGGATCCGAACAGTTTCTTGAATTTTTCATACCGGGTCGTTTCGGGTATGTTCTCGATGACAAGATCATAAATAGAGGTCTTAAATGAAAGTTTGGGGATCTGAAATGCGAAAAACAGTGTTATGGATGCAATTATGATGATAACCAGCAACGGGTTACCAACAATCCATTTGAGCATGCGGATAAATAAAAAGGGCTCTTTTGAGAAGATTTTTTTAAACATCATAGCGGTCTACCTTTTTCAAATCCACAGAAAAAGGCAGGGCAACAACTCCCTGCCTATTTGCAATTTCCGCCAAAGCTATAGAATTATTTTTGGTTCTTCTCCACTTTAGTTGGAGAAGAGGGTCCAAGGATTCCAGGGGTCAAGCCCGCCACAGAGACGGCGGGTAAAGATTCAAGTGTTTGTTTTCTAAAGACTTTATCAGCTTCTTTAGCATTCTTTCGCTTTCTAGAATGTCTTTTTTGCCTACTCAATACACCGTTTTCAATATTTTTAAATCT